>JALUYG010000051.1 GCA_027013105.1 Mariprofundus sp. | reverse complement strand
GTGCAGCGGCGCAGCTATCATGTCGACAACCATGAGTTTGAAGCCCGCTTTGATAATCCGTCTGGCAAAGATGATCTGATCGTGGAGATCGCCAACTCCAATCCGGTGGCCGCAGCCAAGGTGTCGGTCTTCGTCGTGGAGCTGCCGCGTCGTTGAACAGGATCGGCACATCTGTAGGGTTAACGGGATGAGATATTTCTTTACTGTTCTGGTCGCCCTGCTGTGTATCGTTTGCAGCGCTCGGGAAGTCGCCGCAGCAGTTGCGCACGCAGCCACCGATGCGACGGTTCGCATTCAACTCAAGTGGAAACATCAGTTTCAGTTCGCCGGTTATTATGCGGCGCTGGAAAAGGGCTTTTACGCCGATGAAGGGCTCCATGTCAGCCTGATCGAGGGCGGCCCGGAACATGCGCCTGTCAAAGAGCTGCTGGCCGGCGAGGTGCAATATGCCGTGGCTGATGCTGGGGTAATTCTGACCAGGGCCGAGGGGAACCCGGTGGTGGTCGTGGCGTCCCTTTTTCAACATTCCCCACAGGTGGTCTATACCCTGTCGGATATCAGCGAACTGCAGCAACTGCGCAATCAACGCGTGATGATGCAGCGGGGAAACCTGACCATTGAGGTGCAGGCGATGCTGCAGCGGGCCGGACTGCCTCAGAATGATTATGTACGGATTCCGATCGGGAGTCTCGATGATCTGATTCAGCGTCGAACTGCAGCATGGCCGGGCTACAGCAGCAATGAAGGCTTTGTGCTCAAACAGCGCGGCATTCCATTTCATATGTTTCGCCCTGAAGATTACGGCATCGATTTTTATGGCGATACGCTGGTTACGACTGAAGCAGAGGTCGTAGCAAATCCTGAGCGCGTGGCGGCGATACGCCGCGCCACCATCAAGGGGTGGAAATATGCACTGGCGCATAAGCTTGAGGTTGTTGAGCTGATCAGGCGCAAGTACGACAGTCAGCATAAATCCGCCGCGCATTTAAGCTATGAAGCGGATGCGATCGATCAACTGATGATGTCGTCGATTGTGCCGGTCGGCTTATCCAACCCGGATCGCTGGCAACATATTGCGGCTGTTTTCAGGCAGATGGGCGAGCCTGTCGAAACAATAGCATGGAATCGCTTTCTCTATCACCCAGAGCCAGAGACGCTGGAAAAAATATGGCATTATCGTTACTGGCTGTTATTTGCACTGCTGCTGGCGTTGGTGGTGGCGATGTATCTCTACAATCGCCAACTCAGACTGGGTATTAAGAAACGCACAGCGGAGCTGGAGGCGGTGTCATCCGAATACAAGGAAATTCTCGATCATATGCAGGATGCCTACTACCGCACCAACCTGCAGGGAGAAATGACCTGGGTGTCGCTGGCCTGCGAAAGACACCTGGGTTACCAGCGCCAGGAGCTTATCGGCCAGCGGCTGAACACGCTCTATTATGAAAAAGGCGGGCGCGACAAATTTCTGCAGGCGCTCGATGCCAGCGGCGGCAACTTGCAGAACTATGAAGTCTGCCTGAAACATAAGGACGGCTCCCGTGTCTGGGTGGAAGTCAATGCACAATATTACCATGATGCGAAGGGTCAAGTCGCCGGCGTGGAAGGCAATGTGCGAAACATCAATGAACGCAAGATGGCCGAGCGCGAAAGCAGGGCGCTGGCCGATCAGCTGCAACAAGCGCAGAAGATGGAAAGCATCGGCGTGCTGGCTGGAGGCATTGCCCACGATTTTAACAATCTGCTGGTCGGCGTGATGGGCAATGCCGAGCTTTGCATGCTCGATAATCGTCAGGATGAATTGCAACCGTATCTGGAACGTATTTTCAAATCCGCATCGCATGGCGCCGATCTGGTGCGCCAGATTCTGGCCTATTCCGGACAAGGGAATATCGCCATGGGATCGCAAAACTTCAACACGCTGATCTGTGATGTTTATGAGTTGCTGGCAGCTGCTATCGGCAAACAGATCACGCTGAAGCAGCAACTTATGGATGATTTGCCCGATATCTATGGCGATAAAAATCAGCTCACACAACTGATTATGAATCTGATGACCAACGCTGCGGAAGCAATGCAGGGACAACCGGGCAGTATTGAGGTGCGCACCGGTGAGACCGTACTCAATGAAGATGACTTCCACGATATGTATATGGCCGGCGATATGGAGCCGGGTGAATATGTCTGGCTGGAAGTCAAAGATTCAGGTTGCGGCATGGATGCAGAGACAAAAGCCCGGATTTTCGATCCGTTTTTCACAACCAAAGAGAGTGGCAGCGGCCTGGGCCTGGCAGCGCTGCTGGGCATCGTCCGCAGTCATGGTGGTACATTGTCGGTAGAAAGCGAGCCCGGTGAAGGCGCCTGCTTCAAGGTGTTTCTGCCATCTCTGGGTGCGGTTTTTTCGGGCGACAGTTCGTTGCAGCAGACCGCTGAATTCAAGCTACATGGTGATGCAGGGAGCAGTGCTGGTGGTCGATGATGAAGAGCCTGTGCGTGATGTGGCCAAGCGGCTGCTGGAGCGTGAGTGCGTGAAGGTGCTGACGGCAGATAACGGCGAACAGGCTATCGAGGTATTCCGTCAGCATGCGGATGAGATTGCCGTCGTGCTGATGGATCTAACGATGCCGGGCATGGATGGAGAACAGGCGTTTCATGCCATTCGAGCGATTCGCTCCGATGCCGCTGTAATCTTAAGCAGCGGTTTTTCCGAAGATACGGCCGCAGAGCGGCTCTATCGGGACGGGTTGTGCGGCTTTATTCAAAAGCCCTATAAACGTCACACACTGCTGAAAGAGGTGATGCGCCTTTGGAAATAAAACCACGCGTCATCGATCACGCCATAATGCATCAGGCCGGTGACTCGGCTGCCAAAACCGCGCTTCGCCGCAAGCTGTTTATGATTGGCGCAGCTTCCGGTTCGCTGATCAGTTTCGTCTGCGCATGGCTGGACTGGCAAAACGGCTTAACTGCTTCCATATATCAGGACCTGACACTGGCGACGGTGTTGCTGCCGCTGCTATTTTGGGCATGGAAAAGTCCGAATCCCGGCATGCCGGCCCGGGCCGGCATGCTTGTTTTTTCACTCTCGTTTATGCCTTCCATTCCGGACGAACTGCTTCAGATGCCGCTGTTTCTGTTATGGTTGCCGGCCGTTTCTTTGTTGTCTTTTTACTTTTTCGGTTTCCGTGAAGGGGTAATCTGGTCGGCGCTTTTTTTTGTTCTGGTACTGGCTGAATCCTTATGGGTATTATCGGGCGTGGCATCGTTTCAGTTCGAAGAGATGTTCATCGTCGCCATGATTATATATCTCTTTGTTGCTGGCGTCGCGGCGGCGTTTCAGAAGATGATCGAATCTTTCGAGCGACAGATTGTGCGGGAAGCGGAAGAAAAACAGCAGGTGCAGAAACGCATGGCCGAGATTCAGAAAATGGAATCGATCGGCGTGCTGGCCGCCGGTATTGCCCACGATTTTAATACCCTGCTGGTCGGCGTGATGGGCAATGCAGAACTGGCCATGCTGGATAATCGTCAGCATGCGTTGCAGCCGTTTCTGCAGCGCATTTTTAAGTCCGCCTCGCATGGCGCCGATCTTGTGCAGCATATGCTGGCCTACTCCGGGCAAGGGAAAATTTCGATGGGGTGCCAGAATATGAGCCAGCTTGTGGAGGATGTTCTGGAAATTCTGTCACCATCCATCGGACAACAAGTTCGCATGGACAAACAACTCGCGACAGCGCTGCCGGATGTATATGGCGATAAAAATCAGCTGATGCAGGTGATCATGAACCTGATCACCAACGCGTCGGAATCGATGCAGGGCAAGCCGGGCGACATTACGCTGCGCACCGGTATCTCCCACCTCGGCGCGACGGACTTCTCATCGATGAAAATGGCCGCTGATTGCGAGGCCGGGGAGTTTGTTTTCCTTGAAGTGACAGATACCGGTTGCGGCATGGACGACGAAACGCAAACCCGAATTTTCGATCCGTTTTTTACCACCAAAGAGAGCGGCAGCGGCCTGGGGCTGGCAGCACTGCTGGGCATCGTTCGCAGCCATAGCGGCGCGCTTGCGCTGCAGAGTACGCCGGGCGCTGGCAGCTGCTTCACGGTCTATCTGCCTGCCTCCTTATAGCTTCTGCGCACGCAGGCATTTATACAGACATCTTGGATTTTTGGCCTGCCAGCCCCATATATGCCCTGCACATCTATAAAATCTGATTTGAACAGGGGGTTGCAACATGGATCTGAATCGCATGACACAGAAGGTCAACGAGGCAGTGGCTGCAGCGCAGCAACTGGCGGTGCGGCTGTCGCATCAGCAGGTCGATGTGGAGCATCTGCTGGCCGAACTGCTGGCTCAGGATGACGGGCTCGCCCCGCGCCTGCTGGAGCAGGCCGGTGTTGCCACGGATACGTTAAAAGCTGCGGTGCAGCAGGCGCTCGCCAAACGCCCGAAAGTCAGCGGCGCAGCCACAGAAGCCGATAAAGTCTATATCACGCCGCGTTTGCAGCAGCTGTTTGTGCGGGCCGGCGATGAGGCCGGGCGCATGCAGGATGAGTATATCTCTGTTGAGCACCTGCTCCTGGCCATGATTGAAGAGGGCGATCGCAGCGACGCCGGCAAAATTTTCAACACGCACGGCGTGACCCGCGCCCGTTTTCTCGAAGCGCTGGAGCAGGTGCGCGGCCATCAGCGCGTCACCACCGATGCGCCGGAATCGCAATATGAAGCACTGAAGAAATATGGCAGCGATCTGGTGGAGCTGGCCCGCGCCGGCAAGCTCGATCCGGTGATCGGACGCGATGAGGAGATTCGCTCGGTGATTCGCATTCTGTCGCGCAAAACCAAAAACAATCCGGTTCTGATTGGCGAGCCGGGCGTCGGCAAGACAGCCATCGCCGAGGGGCTGGCGCAGCGCATTGTCTCCGGCGATGTACCGGAAGGGCTGAAGAATCGCAGCCTGTTCGCACTGGATATGACAGCGCTGATGGCCGGCGCCAAATATCGCGGCGAATTTGAAGAGCGGCTGAAAGCGGTGCTCAAGGAGATCAGGGAGTCGGAAGGGCGCACGCTGCTGTTTATTGATGAGTTGCACACCATTGTCGGCGCAGGAAAAACAGAAGGCAGTTCGGATGCCGGCAATATGCTCAAGCCGATGCTGGCGCGCGGCGAGCTGCACTGCATCGGCGCGACGACGCTGGATGAATATCGCCAGCATATTGAAAAAGATGCAGCGCTGGAGCGGCGTTTCCAGCCGATCGTGGTCGATGCGCCGGATGTGGAGGACACCATCTCGATTCTGCGCGGCTTGCGTGAGCGTTTCGAGTTGCATCACGGCGTACGCATCAGCGACGGCGCGCTGGTGGCGGCGGCGACCATGTCCGATCGCTATATCTCGGATCGTTTTCTGCCGGATAAGGCGATCGATCTGGTCGATGAGGCCTGCGCTTCGATTCGCACCGAAATGGATTCGATGCCGGCCGAGCTCGATGCCGTGATGCGCAAAGCCATGCGGCTGGAGATCGAAGAGACGGCGCTCAAAAAGGAGAAGGATGAAGCCAGTAAAAAGCGGCTCAAAATCCTGCGCAAGGAGCTGGCCGATCTGCAGGAGGAGCGCGACGCCATGCGGGCGCGCTGGGAGCGCGAGAAAGGCGCCATGGGGCAGGTGCAGCAGTTGCGCGAGCAGATCGAACAGGTGCGGCTCGATATCGAGCAGGCCGAACGCGATTACCAGTTGGAGAAGGTCGCCAGTTTGCGTTACGGTAAACTGCCGGAACTGGAGAAACAGCTGGCCGAGGCCGAAGCGGCCGCCAGCGACAACAAGGCGCTGATCAGCGAAGCCGTTACCGAAGATGAGATCGCCGAGGTGGTATCGCGCTGGACCGGCATTCAGGTGACGCGGCTGATGGAGGGCGAACGCGAAAAGCTGTTGCGTCTGGAGTCGGTGCTGCATGAGCGGGTGATCGGTCAGGATGAAGCGGTCAAAGCGGTCGCCGATGCGGTGCTGCGCGCCCGCGCCGGCATTCGCGATCGGCATCGTCCAATCGGTTCATTCCTGTTTCTCGGCCCTACCGGGGTCGGCAAAACCGAGCTGGCGCGCACCCTGGCGCGCACCCTGTTCGACAGCGAAGAGAACATGGTGCGTATCGATATGAGCGAATATATGGAGAAACACACGGTATCGCGTCTGGTGGGCGCGCCACCGGGTTATATCGGCTTTGAGCAGGGCGGCCAGCTGACCGAAGCGGTGCGCCGCAAACCCTATTCGGTGTTGCTGCTCGATGAGGTGGAGAAGGCGCACGCCGATGTCTTCAATGTGCTGTTGCAGCTGCTCGATGACGGACGGTTGACCGATAGCCATGGTCGCACGGTGAATTTTCAGAATACCATCGTGATTATGACCAGCAATATCGGTTCGCAATATCTGCTCGACGGCATCGATGCAGAGGGCCGTATTAGTGCGGCGGCGCGGAACGAGGTGATGCAGGCCCTGCGGCAGCATTTCCGCCCCGAGTTCCTCAACCGGGTGGACGATACGGTGATCTTCAGTCCGCTGACGCAATCTGTGGTGAGCGGCATTGTGCAGCTGTTTCTGGAGGAGTTGCAGCAGCGGCTGGCCGAGCAGCAGGTGGGGCTTAAGATCAGCGATGCGGCGCTAGACTGGATCAGCCGCAACGGCTACGACCCGGTTTACGGCGCCAGGCCGTTAAAACGGTTTATTCAGGAGCATCTGGAGACGCCGGTGGCGCGCTTGCTGATCGCCGGCGATGTACAGCCCGGCGGCGTGATGCATGTCGATGTGGAGCATGATGCGCTGGTGGTACGGTAAGCCTGTTCCGGCCTGGCCAGAACAAAATTGGAAATCTAGCCACGAATGGCACGAATGAACACGAATTGAAAGTCAATATGCAGAAGGTGATTTGAAATTTTTAATCGGTGTTCATTCGTGGAATCAGTGGCTAGGTTTTACCAGATAGCAGCGTCGAAACGGCCTCAATCTTGCTGACGTTTTGCCCGGGCCTGAGCAAAAGCATCGCTTGCCGCGCGGCTCTGGCCGAGCCCCTGATAGGCTTTGCCCAGATAATCATAGACGCGCCACGGCGTATCGCGCCCCATAACGTCGATCGCCCGGCGTAGCTTTTTGACCGCCCGGCGGTATCGATGCGTGACCACGTCAATGCGGCCCAGACGGTAGGGGATATCTTCATCGTCGGGATCAATCTGCTGTTCCAGCAGGTAATGTTTCCGGGCGTTGCGGAAATCGCCCAGCCGTTCATAGCAGGCGGCCATATTAAAATGGCTGTTGTTGTGCCCGGCATCCAGTTCGAGCGTATGCCGGAATACGGCGAGCGCCAGATGGTATTGCCGGGCCTGCATCAATCTGTAGCCGAGCTGATGAAACACGTCGGCGTCGGAACTGCTGGCGTAGAGGCGCTCGATATAGCGCTGCTGAACGGCGCGGTAGGTCGGCTCAAAATCACTACGATAACGATGCGCGAGCCGGCTCCAGCAGCGGGTGAAGGATGATTCTTTCAGGCGCAGGCGCGTATGCCAGAGCAGTTCGGCCGGATAATCCGGGCCGGTTTGGCCCAGCGCCGGGCGAATTTTCTGGAGATCCATGGCGCGGCGCAACCGCCGTTTGAAATCGGGGATGCCGCGGCCGCTCAGGCGGGCCATCTCAAATTCGAGGGCCGGAAAATCGGCCCGGTTCAGCGGCGCTTGTGAGTCGGCTGGCAGTTGCAATACATCACTGTTCAACAACTGATATTTCAGCCACTCGGGAATAATTCCCTCATGTTCAACCAGATTGTCGTAGGCCCGGTTGCCGCGACCGAATTGTGGCAGTGATCGCGCCCTGACCGGTTCATCCGAACAGATCAGTAGAAAATAGGAGGATTTGATATAGAGCAGGGCGCAGTGGTGAAAACTGTGCTGGATCGTATTGAGCACAATATCCACCCCCTTGTCGCCAATGCGTGCATCCATCCAGGTGACGTAGATACCGCCCGGTTTCAGCCGTCGCTTGATCACCCCGAAGAAATCGGTCGTGTAGAGCTTGGATGAGCTGAAATAGAGCGGCGTCGTTACGGTGTTGAGGATCAGGCCGTAATGTTTTTGCGTCGCCCGGGCGTAGTGAATGGCGTCATCGACAATAATATGGACGTTGGGGTTGGACTCGATGTCAAAATTCCACTGCTTCATGCGAAACAGGTTCTGGCGCACCACCGGATTGATTTCGACCACGTCGGTATGGTTGAAAATCTGCCCGACCACCGACGCGGTCGCACCGCTGCCGAGCCCAAGCACCAGTGCATCGCGGCTAGAAGGCGCAAAATAGGATGATACCGCGCCGACAATGCGTTCGGACGGATTATTCAGCGGGATACTGTTGTAGCCGTTGATAAAAAAGTAGGGATCGTCATCCACGCGGTTGATGGCAAATACATCCTGATAACCTTTAAAACGCTCCGGAACCGCCAGATTGCGACGCGCATCGTCCAGATCATGCGGGTCGCGGAAGTTGGTATAACTGACATAGAGCAGGTCTTCATCCCAGTTGTTGGCGCATAACAGGCCGGCTGCCGCCAATAACAGCGCCGCCAGCGCCACAGGCGCCGGCCGCCAGCGCCCGTGCAACAACAGCGAGCCGGCCGCCAGCGCGCCGATAACCAGCATGATCACGCCATAGTCCAGATAGCGGTGCAGGAGAAACACCATCAGCAGAAATCCCGCCACATTGGCCATGGAGGCGACAAACAGCAGCTCTCCGGACGCCCTGCTGACATCATCCGCATCCGCTTGTATCAGCGCCGGCACGGTGGCGCCGAAGGCCAGCGCCGGCAATCCCATCAGCAGGAACAGGCAGCCCCACTTCAACAGCACTGTCATGGCGTAATGGCCGGACGCGGCCGCATAATATTCGGCGTACAGATAGGCGACCGGCTGCATGGCGATAAAAAATGACGCGACGCCGGCCAGAGCGATCAGAACAACGGTTTGAAAAGAGAGCCGCAGGCGGCGCACCAGCATCGAGCCCAGCGCAATGCCCAGCAGCACAATCGACAGCACCAGTGCGAACGACTCGCGAAATGGCCCCAGCAGCATCTCGGCGAGTTTTACCATTAGCAACTGGAAGATGGCCGAGGCCATGCTGATCGGAATGATCGCCAGCGCCTGTTTCCGCATGGCGGCAGTGGTTGCATGTTGGCGGGGCGCTGCCGGAGGCTTGCTGCGCAGCTCGGTAAAGCTGAAGCCCAACAGGCATGCAATCAGCACATTCAGGCCGACAAAGCAGAGTACTGTGCCGTGAATGCCGAAGCTGCGTAACAGCAGATATTCGATCAGAACGGCGGTCAGCGCCGCGCCGATATTGTAAATGGCGTAGACGGTGGAAAATTCTGCGCCGGTTGACAACCGCCCCATGTAGCCGGCAAACAGGGGCACGCTGCAGCCAATGAGCATGGCCGGCGCAAACAGCAGCAGAGCGGATGCGATGATGCTGCCTGTCAGCCCTGCAGGCAACAGCGGCAGGCCATGATAGAGCAAACTATCCACGCCGTCCGCGCCAAACACGAACGCAGCGCCGCAGAGTCCGATCAGCAACTCAATCAGCCACAACCAGCGCCATAGCCGCCAGGCCAGACGCGAGCCGATACCGATGCCCAGCAGAAATGTGATCAGGATGGCGGCGGAGACTGCAAACTGATCGCCAATCAGGTTGCCAAGCATGCGGCCGTACAGAATTTCATACGAAATGCCGGCCAGGCCGGAGAGCAGCAACAAAAATAAAAAGAGCTTATGCTTTACATCGGGTTTCACATTGACTCTCTAAGCAAAAAGAACGCCAATACGGCCAACCCGGACTATCCATGAATCGCCGTGATGATCGCGCCAGAGGTTTGTTTGCAACAGAAACGGCGTCCTTACGGACGCCGTTGTTATCGAGATTGAATTTAAGTTAGCCGCCGTGCACAGAGCGGAGCGAAGCCGGGGCTGATGGCAGGCTGCCGGGCCCGGGATTGCCAGTGGAGCCATCGGCGCAAATACACGATGAAATCCCCGGCGGGCATGTGCAACTACCGCCGCTACCATTGCCGCTACCATTTGAGCCCGAATCTTTTGAGGCGGTGTCTTTGCTGTCCTTATCCTTGGAGTCTTTATCCTTGGAGTCTTTATCCTTGGAGTCTTTATCCTTGGAATCCTTGTCCTTGGAGTCTTTATCCTTGGAGTCCTTAGAATCCTTGGAATCCTTATTCTTCGAGTCTTTACTGTCTCCAGCCATTGCAGATGGAATCAGCAGTGAAATCGCGCCTTTTTCAGCGCCGAAAGCAAAGCCGAGCATGGCTGTTAGCATCACGATAAACAGTGTGTGTTTTTTCATATTCTACTCCTCCGGGTGTTCTCGGCTGGCTTTAAAACTGACCAAAAACCAAGCGCATGGCAACGAATGTTGAAGACAGACACAACCCTAAAGCCTTCCATGACTAGAAAAAAGTGATCTGGGTCACCATGCAGATCTCAAAAGTCTGTTGCAATTTTTTATTCAAACAACGCATTGAACTTTATCGGCATCTGCATGACAAACTTTAACATGAAACAAACAACGCTATTGCATGGATGTTTTCCACTTTGTGATATGTTTCATTTCACGGGGTGTAAAATGTCCATGCGCGTTAGGAAAAAACCGCCCTTTTGTCGTTTTCAGCATGTGAACACGGATAAGCTGTATGTATGCAGACAAGCTTTCACACCATGCTCCCCGCCATTGTCGAAAGCCGAACTTGCTGCAACAATGCGCGACCTGATGAATACCAAGACGAGTGCACAGATACTGAACGGAAAGGCGCTGGCGACGCGTATGCGCGGGGCGCTGACAAAAGAGGTGGCCGAACTGACCGAAAAACACGGTCGTGCGCCCGGCCTGGCGGTGATTCTGGTCGGCGACGATCCGGCCTCGCAAGTCTATGTGCGCAATAAAACATCCGGTTGCGAAAAGATGGGCGTTGTTTCATTTTCGCACTACCTGCCGGCTGACACCACCCAGCAACATCTGCTCGGATTGATTTCCGAGCTTAATGCCGATCCGAAGGTGGATGGCATACTGGTGCAGCTACCTGTGCCGGAGCATATCAACCCCGATTCACTGATCGAAGCGATTGATCCGGGAAAGGATGTCGATGGTTTTCACCCCTATAATGTTGGCCGACTGGCGGCGAGGAAACCTGCGCTGCGCTCCTGCACGCCGTTTGGCTGTATGAAGCTGCTGGAAGAAACCGGCATAGATTTGCATGGCAAGGAATGCGTGGTGGTCGGCGCATCGAATATCGTTGGTCGCCCGATGGCACTGGAATTATTGCTGGCCGGAGCCACGGTCACGGTGGCGCATAAATTTACGCAGGATTTACAAAGCCATGTCGAACGCGCCGATATTGTCGTGGCGGCGGCGGGTAAACAGGGCTTGATCAAGGGCGCATGGATCAAGCCGGGGGCGACGGTGATTGACGTTGGCATTCATCGACTTGAAGACGGTAGCCTGACCGGCGATGTGGAATTTGCAGCGGCGGCAGAGCGCGCGGCGTGGATCACGCCGGTGCCGGGCGGCGTCGGGCCGATGACCATCACCATGTTGCTGGCCAATACGGTGGAAGCGTTCAAGGCGCACCTGGGCGATAAATAGTCAAAAGCAGGAACCGCAGATAAACGCGGATGAACACAGATAAAGTCAAAACCAAAAATTTATAATAGTTTTACTCTGTGGTGAATGGTTAATATTTTTCGAGGATTATAGGATGACTAACCTACTAAAAACACCATTATTTGATGCGCATGTGGCGCTGGGCGGCAAGATGGTGCCGTTCGCCGGCTTTGAGATGCCGGTGCAATATAAAAGCGGTGCATTGAAAGAATATACCTTTGTGCGCGAGGGCGGCGCGGGGCTGTTCGATATCACCCATATGGGCCAGGTGCGGGTAACCGGCAGCGGTGCGCTGGCGTTCTTGCAGTTTGTTACCACCAACGATGTGTCGAAACTGGCCGAAGGGCAGGTGCATTATTCTGCACTGCTGAATGATTCCGGCACGTTTATCGACGATATCACCACCTATAAAATCAGCGACACGGAATATTACCTCTGCATCAATGCCGCCAACCGCCATAAGGATGTGGCGCATTTGCAGGCGCAAGCTGAACACTTTGATGTCTGCGTAGTCGATGAATCCGATGATACGACGCTGCTGGCTTTGCAGGGGACGGCGGCGCAGGCGGCGCTGCAGCCGCTGGTCGATGCTGATCTGGAAAGCATCGGTTATTATAAATTTGCGCAGGTTCAGGTGAACGGCACTGCGGGCATCGTATCACGCACCGGTTATACCGGCGAAGACGGGTTTGAGATTTATATCCCCAACAGCATGGCCAGTGAAGTATGGTCGCAATTGCTGGAAAATGGAGCTGAACCCATTGGCCTGGCAGCGCGCGATATGCTGCGCACCGAGATGGGTTATGCGCTCTACGGCCATGAGATTTCCGATGCGGTGACGCCGGTGGAAGCCAGATTGATGTGGATTACCAAACTCGATAAAGGCGATTTCATCGGCAAACAGGCTGTAGTTGATCGAAAAGCTGACGGGCCGAAACAGCGCCTGATTGCGCTGAAATTGACCGGTCGCGGCATTCCGCGAGAGCATTATCAAGTGTTTGTGGATGGCGAACCAAGCGGCGAAATCACCTCCGGGATGCATTCGCCGATGGCCGGCGGGGTTGCGCTGGCCTACGTAAAACCCGAACATGCGCAGACAGGCGATTTAAGCGTAGAAATTCGCGGCAAACAAGTCGCCGCCGAACGAACAACGCTGCCGTTTGTTCGTAGTAATGTAAGAAGGTAAACAATAAACCGCAAAGGTACGCAAAGGAAACCAATCATTTAAAAGTGGAATCCAGAAAGTGTCCACTATTTTAACCGGGTAATGCAAACGCATCCACCGATTATTCGATTCTACTTTGCGTACCTCTGCGTCCTTTGCGGTAAAAGATTTGGGAGAATGGAACATGACTATTCCTGCTGATTTGAAATATACCAAAGAACACGAATGGGTGCGTATCGATGGCGATACGGCCACCTTCGGCATCAGTGATCATGCCCAGGAAGCGCTGGGCGACATCGTATTTGTCGAATTGCCCGAGGTTGGTCGTAGCATCGATGCCGGTGAAGCCTATGCCGTGGTCGAATCGGTCAAGGCGGTGTCCGATGTCTATGCGCCGGTTGGCGGTGAAGTGATTGAAGTCAATGAAGCGCTGGAGGGCGAGCCGGAACTGGTCAACACCGATCCGTACGGCGCCGGCTGGATTGCCAAAGTCAGCATCGGCGATGGCCAGGTTGAACTGCTCAACGATGACGAATACACCACCTTTTTAGAAGAATAGAACCGCCCTGTAATATTTCACCACGAAGGACACGAAGCGCACGAAGAAATCCAAAGGAAAAGCTTGAAAGGTTTTTCTTCGTGTCTTTCGTGTCCTTCGTGGTGATTGCTTTTGACTATCCCAAGTTGAACGACAATCGTTAGTGAGTAACCCATGAGATTTTTACCCCATACAGACAGTGACAGGGCATCCATGCTGGAGGCCATTGGCGTTTCCGGCGTACGCGACCTGTTTGCCGATATCCCGGCTGAATTTCATCTGCAGCAGGGCAGTCTGAACCTGCCGGACGGCATGTCGGAAGCGGCGATTGTGCGCAAGTTCACGCAGGCGGCGGAGAAAAATCGCCACGCCGCCAATACCGCCTGTTTTCTGGGCGGCGGCACTTACCACCATTTCGTGCCGGCCGTGGTCGATTATGTCATTTCGCGCGGCGAGTTTCTGACCGCCTACACCCCCTATCAGCCGGAAATTTCGCAGGGCACGTTGCAGGCGCTGTTTGAATTCCAAACCATGATTGCGCGCCTGACCGGCATGGATGTGGCCAACGCCTCGATGTACGAGGCCGCTACCGCCACAGCCGAAGCGGCATTGATGGCGCGCCGTGTGACACGCAAAAACCGCGTGGTGATGGCCGGCTCCGTGAATCCGCGCTACCGCAGTGTTACCTCGAATTACCTCTCCCGGCTCAAGGGCGATTATGTTGAAATCGCAATGGATGGCTTTGCTACGGATGTGGATGCGCTGATCGCCGCCATCGATGACAACACCGCCTGCGTGGTGGTGCAATATCCGGATTTTTACGGTTCGGTGTATGATCTCTCCGTCCTGCGCGCTGCATGCGATGCCAATAAGTGCCTGATGGTTGTCGCCTTTTCCGATATCTCCGCTTTTGCGCTGATTGAGTCGCCCGGCGCGATGGGCGCGGATATCGCCGTCGGTTCCGGCCAGTCGCTCGGTATCCCGATGGGATATGGGGGACCGCACCTTGGGCTGTTCGCCTGCAAACAGAAATATGTGCGCCAGATGCCCGGCCGCGTCTGCGGCATGACGCAAGACGCCGACGGCAAGCGCGGCTTCGTGCTCACCCTCTCCACCCGCGAACAGCATATCCGGCGTGAAAAAGCGACCAGCAACATCTGCTCGAATCAGGGGCTGATGTGCACTGCCGCCGCAACCTATCTGACCCTGATGGGCGATGACGGAATGGCTACCGTGGCGCGCCATTCCGCCGCCGCATTGCAATCGCTGCTTGCGGCTCTGCCTGATCACGTTTCAGCAGCAGCAGGCGCGCATTACAATGAAACCGTGCTGAGCTTTGCCGATACCACTGCGCGTGACCGCTTTCTGGCAGCGGCGGCAGCCGACGGCATCTTTGCCGGCATCCCGCTGGAACGCATCGATCATGCTGCACAACCGGGACATCTGCTGGTGGCGACCACGGAAATGGTTGAGCAGGACGATATTCAGCGCTATCTGGCTGCTCTGGAGGTATCGAAATGACGCAATCTGCATCCAATACCAATCAGTATTCGGCCACGGCGGGCATTCAGCATGAAGAAGCCTTGCTGTTTGAACACGCCCATGAAGCGCCTTCCTCGATCAACCTGCCCGGTGTTGAGGGCGATATTCCGGCTGCACTGACTGCATTTGCACGCCAGCAGCCTGCCGGCATTCCGGGCCT
The DNA here is from genome assembly GCA_027013105.1 of Mariprofundus sp. GTDB lineage: Bacteria > Pseudomonadota > Zetaproteobacteria > Mariprofundales > Mariprofundaceae > Mariprofundus. Next base: position 5,408 of record JALUYG010000051.1, on the reverse strand, counting down.
CTCCGAGCCGGAAGCGGTGCGCCACTTTGTGCGTTTAAGCCAGTGGAACCACGGCATCGAAACCGGCTTTTATCCGCTCGGCTCCTGCACCATGAAATACAATCCGCGCGTCAATGAACAGGTGGTTCGCCTGCCGGGTCTGGCTCATATCCATCCCGATCAGCCGGATGAAACCGTGCAGGGCGTGCTGCAACTGCTGTATGAACTGCAGCAGTGGCTATGCGAAATTTCCGGCTTTTCCCATATCACCCTGCAGCCGGCCGCCGGCGCGCATGGCGAGCTGACCGGCCTGATGATGATTCGCGCCGCACTGGATGCGCGCGGCCAGCAGCATCGCAAAAAAGTGTTGGTGCCCGACTCCGCCCACGGCACCAATCCGGCCTCGGCCGCACTGTGCGGCATGTACACGGTCGAACTGAAATCCGGCGCCGATGGTCGCATTGATCTCGACGAACTCAAAGCCCACCTCGATAACGACACCGCCGCCCTGATGATGACCAACCCCAATACCGCCGGCGCCTTTGAATCCGATGTGGCCGAAATCTGCCGACTGGTGCATGAGGCCGGCGGCTTTGTCTATGGCGACGGCGCCAATCTGAACGCCCTGGTGGGCGTGGCGCGCCCCGGCGATATGGGCATCGATTGCCTGCATATCAATGTGCACAAAACCTTCTCCACTCCGCATGGCGGCGGCGGCCCCGGCGGCGGGCCGGTGGCGGTCAATGAATCGCTGGCGCCGCACCTGCCTGTGCCGCGCATTGAAAAACAGGGTGACGGCTATGCGCTGCTGCACCAGAGCGACGCATCGATCGGCTCCGTGCTCGGCAGCATCGGCCAGACCGGCGTATTGCTGCGCGCAGCCGCCTATATCGCCGCCTTCGGCAACAACCATCTGCATAAAATCGCCGAAGACGCCGTGCTCAATGCCAATTATGTATTAAGCCGGCTGAAAAATGCTTACGACGTGCCGTTTGACGGCCTGTGCAAACACGAATGTCTGTTGACCGATGCAATACAGGAAAAGCACGGCGTCAAAACGCTCGATATCGCCAAGCAACTGATCGACCTGGGTTTTCATCCGATGACGGTCTATTTTCCGCTGATTGTGCACGGCGCCATGCTGATCGAGCCGACCGAAACCGAATCGCGCCAGACGCTCGACGCTTTTTGCGACGCCATGCTGGAGATTGCGGCGCAGTGCGAAGCCGGCGATACCGACCAGTTGCACAGTGCGCCGGTCAAACCGTTCCGCCGCAGGCTCGACGAAACACAGGCTGCCAGAAAGCCGGTATTGGTCTGGCCATCCGCCTGACCAGCGCGAACAAAGCGGGATCAGAGCCCGGAAAAATTATTCGGGACTACTTTCTATAGGTGCCGATCAGGACGGCCTGTTCCAGCACATGGCCCCGCATGGCGGATTCCAACGCATTTTTATCCGGTTCATGCAGATCCGGCAGCAGCGTATCCAGCGCATAGAGCTTGAAAAAGTAGCGGTGCGCTCCGATCGGTGGACAGGGGCCGCCGTAGCCGCTGCGATGCCAGTCGTTTTTGCCCTGCATGGCGCCGGCCGGTAAACTGCTCACGCCTTCTGCCAGCCCTTGCGTATCCGACGGCAAGTTGTACAATAACCAATGTACCCAGATCATCTTCGGCGCTGCAGGATCCGGGGCATCCGGATCATCGACGATCAACGCCAGACTCTTCGCCTCCGCCGGCACTCCGGAAAAGTCCAGTTGCGGCGATATATCAACACCCTGACAGGTATATTTGGATGGTATCTCCCCCATCTGTGCAAAAGATGGGGATGTAATCGATAACGTCATACTTTCACCTCCATGCAGCATTGTCGCAAAACCGCACAAGATCATCATACAGCAGATCATGGAATAGCGGCTCATTCGATCAATCATCCTCCCGCTCTGCCCTCACGTCAATCCCGCCACCTTCCGGCCCGGATAATCGTGATATTGCTCACTGTCAAACATTCATGCTTCGGCTGGAGTCGCCAGATCAACAACAAGGAGGTTGATTCATGATGAAAAAACTACTGATTTCCATCTGTACGCTGTTTGCTCTGATGAGCGTTTCTTCCAGTGCAATGGCCGAAGAGGCTGGTCTATGGGCAAAAACCAGAGCAGGCGCAAATGCTGTCATGGCCTGGACTGCTGAAAAGTCGCAACAGGGCTGGCATGCCGCCAAAAAGGGGGCTTCCCGGCTGGCCGTCTGGACAGGCGAAAAATCCAGAAACGCATGGAAAGCCACCAAAAAAGGCGCGCAACGGGCTGCTGCATGGACTGTCAAAAAATCGAAGCAGGGTTGGCAGACGACCAAACAGAGCGTTTCCAGTGCAGCCAGACATCATGGCAGTCAATCCGGTAAAGAACGGCGCTTACGCCACCATCCCGATCATCAAAGGCGTCATCCAACTCGAAGCGTAGCTGTATAGCTCGCCATTGCTGCTCAGGACGGCTTCACTATACTGCGGCGAGAATGAAACATTAAACAAGCAACGCGCAGTATAGATATCGACCACCCTGTGGAGTGAAACCGACCCCGGGGTGGTTGCTACCCCTGCGCGTCAGGGTGGATGAATGACAGAATCTGTCGCAACAGAACAACGCAGCAATGGTCCTGCGCCGCATATCTGGCACCAGTTAATCAACCTGAAGCTGGCAGCGCTCGGCCAGCCGACCTGCAAACTCAAAGAAGAGGATTTCGCCTATCTGGCGACTGCCGACAGCGTACTGAAACGCTACGCGCGTCTGCGCCGGCTGCTATCGGATTATCGATGCCCGGCCGACCAGCGTGTACAGGATTTTCTCAACGCCTACCTGAGTGAAAATGGCGTCGATCAGACGATCGAAATTCCCGGCGCCTGCCTGATTGCAGACAAGCCCGGCATGGCTCGCGAAATGTCGCTGCCGTTCAACGGCAACCACTTCCACTCCGATATCATCGATTCCTATCGTCTGCTGCAGGGCGTGCTGCACAATCCAAAAAATGACCGTCGCACCACCAAGGGCGTGTTTCATATCGCCGCCGGCGGCCTGCCGGTGCCCTCGGATAAAAAAGAGGTGCCGGTCGATGTATTCGCCACACTGATGCAGGAAGCGTTCAATCCGCCCCGCTGGCTGCTGGAGCTGCCGGCGACCAGCGAGGAGGAGGAGAAAGCGGCGCTCTGGGTGTCGCTGCTGCTCAGGCCGGTTGTCCGTCCCGGCGTTGAAGGCGTGCAGCCGGAAAAAAGTATGGAGGTGCGCATGTTTACGCCCGGCGGCCTGGTCGCCAACCTCGATTTTGTCGAGTCGATTTTCGGCAACGCCGGCGATCCTTATCTGCCGGAAAACGACGCCGCGCTGGATATCGACCACTGGACCGGCCAGAGCGGCTGCATTGTGCTCGCGCCGCATCTGGTTGGCATGCGCAAAAAGGCGCTCGGACTGCCGCATATCGATGAGGCCAGCGAGCGCCAGCGTCGTGACGGCATGTGCTGGCAGGACGAGGATGAACTTTATAACGATGGCCAGGCCTTCAAGCTGGTCTGCCGCGATATGCGCGGCGTGATCGTCACCATCATCGCCGACAACTATTTCGGCTATAGCAAGAAGGAGATCAAGTCGCATATCAGCTATTCGGCCAACCTCTTCGGCGGCGCCGAAGAGGAGCATGCCGGCGGCGCGCTGGCCTTTCCGCGCTACAACCTCGGTGAAATCTACCTGCCCCATTCCAGTTATATGGTTGAGGGGCGCACCTTCGCCGATCTCTGCAGAAGGCTGGCCGATCAGATCGATCTTCAATCCGAAGGCTACGCCATCGACAAGCGCTTTCCCGACATCATCTATGTGCCGGAAGATACCCAGATCAACATTCATGATTTGACCGTCAGCTGGCAGGCCGGCGTCAAACCGGGCAAAATCAAACTGCTGGCCAAACACACCTTTATCTATCCGAGCGGCTTCCGTGTGCATATGCAGCGCCATCCCGATGCGCCGAGCTGGCGGCTGATCGGCACCATTGGCGAAGGGACATTTTGCCACAAACCGAGCACCGTATCTGGCGGCGGCAAATCCGAAATTTCCAAATCGATCGCCGGCGCCGTGATGTCCGGGCCGGTCTATGTCAGCTCGTTTGACAAGGATATGGCCCAGGTGCGTACGATTTTCGAGAAGGATTATTCCACCCGCTTCCGTGATCCGAAAGCGCAGGCGCCGGACACCCGTTCGCTACTGAGCAAGCAGCGCAGCCTCGGTTCGGTGGTCAAGCTGCTGACGCCATCGCAGCAGGACTATAACGACGAATATAACCAGTGGCTGGAGCGTATCCCGCAGAATATTCTGGCGCTGGTCTTTATGATCAAACGCTTTTACCGTACCGCCTGGGGAACGGACTGGGACAAGCACTTCTCCGTCGATACGGTCAACGGCCACTCCGGCCATGAACTGCGCCTGCACGGGCGCAGGCTGCGCGCCAGCTACCTGCGCGTCGGCTTCGACGCCGATGGCAGCTGGCGACTGTTCAAACTGCGTCAGGATTTTATCGGTGCGGATAAACTGCAGATGGAAGATGATATCACCGCCGCCAATGTGATTCCGGCCGACCGCGTAGAGGGGCTCAACCCTGAGTTCGATCACCCCAGCATCAAAATCACAGCCAATTGCGAAAAACGGCTGTTTCAGCGCCCGGATGAGGCGATCAATCGCGGCGCCGATCTGCAGACCGAGTCCGATCTCGCTTCGGCCAACTGTTTTATCTCCAATTTCGAACCGCTGCAGCGGGATGACGCTCGCGAGATGATTGAGGACGTGGTGCATTTCGAGGAGTTCAGCCCGCCCATGCAGCAGTTTATCCACCGCGCCGCCGGCATGGATGAATCGCTCTATTTCGTCTCATCGGCGCACCCGCGGCTGGTCAACGGTACGCCCAGCAAAAATGTACGCTACCTGCAGGATCGGCCCGATCTGGCCGATCCCCGCGCCCCGTATCTGGCTGAAGTCAGCACCCGCTTAAAGCGCGGCCTGGAGCCGGATCAGCCGGTGCATTTCCCGGTCAATGCCGTGCTCACCGGGCGTCGCAACAATCCGTCGGAGCCCGGTGTTCGTCCGCTGGCAGTCTATAATCCGATCCATTATCAGGAGCTGCCGGAGCTGTTTATGGACTTTATCTGCAGCCTGACCGGTAAATCGCCCTCAACTACCGGCGCCGGTTCAGAAGGCGCGCTGACCAAGGGGCCGTTCAACGCCCTCTCGGCCACGGCGGATCTCAATAACGCGCTGGTCTCGATGATTCTGTGCGGATACGACGGCTTCTCCACCGCCGCCGGCTATATCGGCGCCAACAGGCGCATCGATCACGATATCAGCATGCTGATTCCTGAAATATGGTGCCGTCTGCCGGCTGATGTGCAGAAAGCC
>JALUYG010000050.1 GCA_027013105.1 Mariprofundus sp. | reverse complement strand
GACGCCGGTTGCGCAACAGCGCATCATAGGTGACCGACTGGACATCGGCGTTAATTAACGGGCTCTGCAGGCCGGGACCGCGATGCAATACCCGCACCTTGTTGCGCCAGGCCGGATTACCTTTATCGGCAGCCGCCTGATCGAGAACCTCCTCTGCGCGCCTGAAATGCGGCTCCAGGCGTTTAATGGTGGTGCGGGGCAATAGTGGTTCAAGATGTTTTTCAGCCAGATAGAAGGCCAGCGCCGTATCGGAATCGATGCCGGGCACCTCATGCACATTGGCATCCCTGCTCCAGGACCACCCGAACGGTTTATCGCGATCATCGCAGATCAACGGATAGATCGTGGATAGTCGCATCAGGTCACGCTGCAGCGTGCGCGGTGTGGTTTCAAATCCCTCATCGGCCAGGCGCAGCTTCAATTTTGAGGTCGATATCTTCGATGGTTGCCTTGGAATCAACCGCAACATCTGCCACTGGCGCATTAGTGTATCACTCATCATTCACCTCTTTGCGTGTTTCCTCTTTCATTCGCTTGCGATCATAATCCTTCGGCGATTTCTGCACCTGTGTCGGCGGTGGGCTCTTCCTGCGTACCTTCATATCACCCGACTTGATCGTGCCGATGTTGACTCTTTTCTTTTTAGACATGTTCATTACGCTCCAGCAGCGCATCGACAATCTTCACCATCGCCAGCGTATCCAGTTTGCAATAGGCCAGCAGATGATCGGCAATCTCTTTTCGATGCTGCGGATCAGCGCTGGCGGCCTGCATCCATGCCAATTGAGCATCGCCACCGTTCTGTACGCCATCCAGATCGGCATAATTCAGTTCCGGCACCAATGCTGGCAACACCGCCTTGATTGACCACGATCCTTTCTGGGATGGGTGATAGTAGGCATTTCTTGTGATCGGCAGCAGATCGACAAAACGCTCATTCATTTCCAGCAATGCATCGGTCAAATCCGGGTACATGGCTGCCAGTTCACGAATCACCCGCTTTTCAAAACCGGCGTTGTAGGCAATCAGAATTCCATCCTTGCCGATATGTTTCACCAGCCCCTCGGCACATGCCCTGCGCGGATCATCGCCCGACACATCGAGAAATTCGACATGCTCCATACGCCCGTTTTCATGATGGATATGACATGACCACTGAAACGGCACCTGAGCATAAGGGCGAACGCCTTTCCATCGCGGCACTGCCAACCCGATAGTTTCGAAATCCAGGAAAAAACGCGGCCAGCCCCATTTACGCAGCTCAGCCAGTTCTGTGGCATCGACTTCTTCCTCTCCAGCGCAGGTTGCTCGCCAGACGCGTTGATGGTTGGGGTTCTGCAACACACCATCAGGAATATCACGGATATCCTCATAACCTGAAGCCTGCAACGCCTCTCTTCGTGGCGCATGCATGCGAGGTAACGCATTCAACGGGTATTCAGGCAAATCATCCGGTTGACAGAATGCACAAAATTCACATTCAAACGGAGAGTAGCACTGCTCACCCATCTCGATATCGGGCATATCGCCGGCCAGCATTTCAATAAAAGTATCTTTTTGTGCGCCAATGCTATCCAAGCGGGCATACACAATCTCGCTTATATCCTCCGCATGTAGCAATCCGTCATACTGACCATCGCCCTGATAAACGAATTGATTATTCACATGCATCAGACGCACCGCTGCCAGTTTCAGTCCACGCCCCTGCAATACCCAGGTCTGAATCGCTGCATCGTTAAGGTAGTAATCCTTGACCGACGTGGCCGCTTTTACCTCGGTTAAAATCCAGCCCGCATCGGTACGCTCCAGCAGATCAACACGCACCAATACGTTGTCAAAACTGAACGTGGCCTCATGGATGCGCTGGACCTGTTCATCAGCAACAAGACGGATTGTCTCCTTGATAGCCGCAGACAATCCCTGATCGTATTCAACCATCACACCGGGATAGAGCTTGCAGGCCATATCTCCAACAGCATAACCATTGAGAATAGGCAGGCTGTCACCACCATCTTCCTCTTCCGGCATTTCCGGTGGATGCACCGTCAAATAAAGGCGTTTGGGGCATTGTAGCCCGGCAGTAAATCGGGATTTGGAAAGGTACGTTTTTTTCATAGGACAGAGCCTACCACATCGGACGACATATCGCGTCGCAGTGAAACTCAATCTGATACATCAGCTTGCACATGGTTCCAATATGCCTGCTAACACATGCCAATGACTCTGCTCGAACTATGACCGATCAAACTGATGCTCAACATCCATCGACTGATGCAATACGCGTGCAACTTCCAGTAACGAGTCTCTGGTGCGATAAAATATAACATGACGACCTTGCGGAAAGCTGGATAAGCCTTGTGCAATCTCATCTCTGGATTTCCCGGCCCCTGCATGTTCAGCAAGCCAATAAAATCGTTGCTCAAGTTGATCCAGATATTCATCGGCCTGATCATTGCCCCATGTTCTGGCTGTGTAGTCTTCAATCCCTGCTAAATCCTGTATGGCCAGATCAGATAGTTTGATCTGGACCTCAGCCATTTCTTATTGCTCGCCCCTGACGTTTTATGCCCTCAAATAAATCGTGCAACTCGGTTTTGCCAAACAGCGTGGATTCATTACCATCCAACTGCTCCAACCCGGCTTCGACCTCTGAGTGTAAACGATTGGTCTTAATCGCCTTATACTCTTCAACAGACATCAGCACAGCAACGGGTCTCCCGTGTTTTTCAATGGCAACCGGTTCACGTTGTGCGGCATCCATCAAACTACCAAATCGATTCTTTGCTTCTCGTGCGGCTATAGCTTTCATGCAGATCTCCTTGAAAAAGCTATAATAGCTCTAATGGCCTTATGCAGCAACCGTAAGCGGACAACGCGATCAAAACGTGACCGTTGCAGGTGCATTTCTGACTTGATGATGGACATGCTGCCATTTCATCCAATATCTCAAATCGCAGGAGTGACAGCTCAGGACACAAGACACATTGCGACCTGATATGTCGCAGCATGGTTTATCATCCATCCACAACAAAAAAAGGAGTGGGTATGCGATTGGTAGTGATTGATACGGAAACAACAGGCCTCTCCCCGAAAAATGGGGACAGGATGGTAGAGATCGGTGCGGTCGCCATTGAGCATGGTCAGATTCAGAAGGAGCAAGTATTTCACCGCTTTATTGACCCGCAGCGTGAGATTCCGCAGCAAGTGGTCGAAATCCACGGCATTGATGCGGCGAAGCTGGCAGCCGAAGGGGCAAAGCAGTTTGCCGAGATTGGTGCAGAATTCCTCGAATTCATTGCCGGGTCTACGTTGGTATTCCACAACGCCAGTTTTGACTTAGGATTTATCAAAAAAGAGCTGGCTGATGTCGGGCTGCCGGGCATGGATACCATGCCGGTGATCGACACACTGAGCATGGCGCGTCAGCGCTTTCCCAACCAGCCCAATCATCTCGATGCACTCTGTGATCGCTTTGCAATCGACCGCAGCCACAGAGCACTGCACGGTGCACTGATCGATGCCACCCTTACAGCCCAATGCTTCCTCGCCATGAACGATAGCGACGCCGTGGCAGAGGAATCTACTGCACTGCCGACACAGCCGATATCGGAGCTTCTGCCAGAGCTCTATTCCGAACTGGAGCAGCGTCACAAACAGGCCATGAGTGAACCGCTGGTGACAGGAATTGCAGCACTGGATGAGAAACAAGGCGGTATCCGGGCTGGTGATCTGATTCTGATTGCAGGAGAAGCAGATAGCGGGAAAAGTACGTTAGCTATAGATATTGTCCATCAGCTTGCATTCAGGGATTTTAATCCCTGTTCTGTGCTGATTTTTTCACTACGGCAGCCAGCCATACAGTGGGCAGAGCATGCCCTGGGCAGAGAAGCAAAAGTGGATGCTTCCACCATGCAGTCCGGGCGCATTCGCGCCGAGCAGTGGCGCGCATTCGCC
>JALUYG010000049.1 GCA_027013105.1 Mariprofundus sp. | reverse complement strand
CAATGGTTCCGGATCGCTTGTCAGAACAGTCGGCGTAGAAAAACCGGACTGCGAATTGAGTGGCTGCATCGCCATCCAGGCCATCTGCGCTGAGCTGAACGAGCACCACCGCTTCAAAATACTGGCGCAACCGATCAAACTGCACTGCTCGGCGACAGACATCCGATTTAATGTGGTGCTGCCATTGCGGGGCCGGAACAGCATGGTCGCCGCCATGCTGCTGGATGTTCCCGGCGCGGTGACCCGCGAGCAGCGCACCACGTTGAACATGACATCCATCCACCTGAATATGGCCATTAAAACGCTGCAGCAGTACGAACAGCTCGAACAGATGGCGATCTACGACGGCTTAACCGGCGTCTATAACCGCCACTACTTCAAACAGAAACTCAAAAAAGAGGTCAGCCGCGCCCGACGCAGCCAACACTCCACGCTGACCTGCGCCTTTATCGATATTGATGATTTTAAACAGGTGAATGATGGTTACGGCCACCAGGTTGGCGACATGGTGATTACCGAAATCGCGCAGGCTATCCTGAAAAGCGTCCGCGACTATGACACCTGCGCCCGTTATGGCGGCGATGAATTTGTTTTGCTGATGCCGGACAGCGCATCAGATGCCGATTTCCATATGGAGAAGATCGGCATGCGCATTCTCGAATATGTCGACACGCTTCACATCCCTGAGGCCCCTGAACTGAGCGTCGGCGTATCTATCGGTATGGCCAGAAAATCGGCGGAAACGCTGGTGGATGGAAAGAAACTGCTGGCCATGGCCGATCACGCCGTTTACCAGGCCAAAGAAGCGGGCAAAAACTGCATGCGCATCTGCTCCGATGAACAGTTTCACCTGAACCCCGACAGCGCATAAGAATCGCGCTTTAAGAACCAACCTGCGCGACAATTTTAAAGCGCCCCGCTTTGCCCAGTTTCGCCAGCGTCAATTGATTGCCCCATACGCAGCCGGAATCCAGACCCAGCACATGACGCTGGTTCGTCACCAGCCCCGCCGCAGCCCAGTGACCATAGACCACATGCGTTTTGCGACGCCACTTCGCCCGCTTGTGCGCATACCAGGGGCGATCGCGAAAATTGCTGCTCTCGCCGGTTCTCACATTCCAGTTGAACAGTCCGTCCGCCGTGCAGTAACGGGTGCGCGTCATCACGGCGGCGGCAAACAGCAGGCGAGACGGATCGCCCTTGTGCGGTTTGCGGGGAGGGAATTTGACATGATGCAGTTGCAGGCAAAACTCTTTCCAGTGCGGGCCGCGCAACTCCGCTTCAATTTTCCGGGCTCGCTTCAAGGCTTTTTTCAGCGTCCAGTCGGGATGCAGCCCGGCATGCACCATGGTCCATTTCAGCGCCGCATCGTGATGCAAGACGGGGCGAAAACGCAGCCACCGAATCAGCTCATCGCAATCCGGCGCTTCGATCACCTGCATCAGAGTGTCGCGACGATAGCCCGAACCGCCCGCAGCCAGTTCCAGCAGGTGCAGATCGTGATTGCCCAGCACGCACACGCAGGCGTCACCGAGCCCTTTAAGAAACCTGAGCGTTTTCAATGAGTCCGGGCCACGATTAACCAGATCGCCAACACACCAGAGCGTATCCTTGGCAGGATTGAATTTAACTTTCTTGAGCAGCTTTCTCAGTGGCTTATAACAGCCCTGAATATCGCCCACCGCATAAACTGCCATCGTTCGGCCTTACGCCTCCGAATCCAGTGCCGCCAGCAGATCTGGGATAAATGCGCTCAGCTCCGCCGTCATGATAGCGAAATCGGCATCGAAGCGGCTGAGTTCATCATCCCCCGCTTCGCCTGCTTCATCGACAATTTCCGAATCAAAGCGCATGCGCCGAATCGACAGGTCGTCCTGCAGCACGAAACTCAGACGTTCGCGCCAGTTCATCGCCAGCTTTTTCACCCGCCGGCCCGACGCTACATGCGCCCGCACCTCGGCCGAGGAGACATCGATATATTTGCAGCGCACCACCCCTTCGGCGCCCTCGCCGGCCTGCAGTTCGCACTCATCTTCCAGCGTGAAGCCTTCGGGCCATGATTCATCCTGCATCAGCCAGCGGGTCATGGCCGACTCGGGCGATTCACCGGTGGCCGGCAGCACCACATTCAAACTTCCCAGTGTTTTGCGCAGCACTTCGATCAACGCTTCGGATTTTTTGGCGCTGGCCGCATCAACAATCAACCACCCCTGCTTCGGCAGAATCGCAGCATAGGTATGGCTGGCGCGCACCAGCGCCCGCGGCAGCAGCTTCTGCAACACCTGATCTTTGATATCGACCTTTTCCTTGCGCCCGACCACGCGTCCGCTCTCCTGTTCGATCCGGAACACCTCATCGGCCACCTGCTCGCGCACCAGCGAGGCCGGCAACACCTTCTCCTCGCGGCGCAGACAGATCATCAGCGCGCCATTGCTTTCATGCACCAGCATCTGGCCGCTGCGGCCCAGCGGCCTGTCCCAGCCTTCGCAGGCCATCTCCATCTGCCCGCAATCCCGCGCCTTGCGCCCTGCCAGCTTCTCGTGCAACTGTTGCGAGGTGAGTTTAAATGCATCCTCAAATTGATAAAACTGTATATTTTTAAACCACATGAACTGGGCGCCCTTTCTCTATTGCTTAAATTGTATTTGGAATATAAACGGTGGTAACGAAGCACCACCCTGTCGCCACAAAACGATCATCATCAACCGTTCTCAACAAACCTTGGCGCAAGGTATCAAATTCCGGAAACGACACAACCATGGATCGATATCGAACCACGGAACAGGCGGAAAAGAGATTGCAAGCAGCCGGTGCTTTCACGCACAATAGCGCGATGCGTATTTTACTGGTCGAAGACGACAAGCGGCAGGCCGAATTTATCCGCCGGGGGCTGGAGCAGCAAGGCGATTGCGTGGATCACGCCGCTGATGGCGAACAGGGGTTGAGCCTGGCGCTGTCAACCACCTACGATCTCTATATTTTCGACCTGATGCTGCCCGGCAAAGATGGCATTTCGTTGATTCGCGATATCCGGGCCAAAGGTGTCGGCGCGCCGATTCTTGTACTCAGCGCCCGCAATTCTGTGGATGACCGGGTGCAGGGGTTGCGCGCCGGCGGCGATGACTATCTGGTCAAACCGTTCGCCTTTTCCGAACTGGTGGCGCGTCTGGAAGCGCTGCATCGCCGCGCCACCGGCCTGGCTGAACCGGACAGGTTGCGCGTGGCCGACCTGCATATGGATTTGCAGCGCCACAAAGTGCGCCGGGGCGATTGTGCAATCGATCTGCAACCCAAGGAGTATCTGCTGCTGGAATATCTGATGCGTCATGCCGGCCGCGTTGTATCCAAAACCATGATTATGGAACATGTCTGGGATTATAATTTCGATCCGCAAACCAATGTGGTGGAAGCGCGCATCTCCAGATTGAGAGAGAAAGTAGATCGCCCGTTCGAGAGCCAGCTGATCCATACCGTGCGCGGCATCGGTTATGTCCTCAAACATGCCGGGCAACAGACTGATTAAAACACTTCGGCTGCGACTGACGCTGTGGCATGCCGGCGGCTTTGCGGCGCTGGCGCTGGTGGTGTTTGTGCTGGCCTACGCGATGGTCAGCCGGCAGTTGCTGCATGCTATCGATGTAGATCTGAAAGACACTGCACAGGAATTTTCTGAGCGACTGACAGTTGGCGGCATCGCCGCGCTGCAGGGGGAAGTGGATAGCGAAACAGCGTCGCATGGAGAAAATACCTTTTTTGCCCGCTTTCTGGATCGCCATGGTCAAATCCCGGTTGAACACCTCTCCGCAACATGGCGCTTTTCGATTCCCCGACCCGATCCTCATGGTCAACCGCTACAGTGGCTCGATGTTGGTCAGGGCGCCACTGGCGGGCCGGTCAGGGTGCTGGCCTTGTCAGTGGCGGACATGGGATGGATTGAAATTGGCCTGTCACTGGCGGAATATCAC
>JALUYG010000048.1 GCA_027013105.1 Mariprofundus sp. | reverse complement strand
CCCGGCCTGCGTCAGCTTGCTGCCATAGTGACAACCGACCGCCCCGGCCCCGGCAAAACCTATCTGCATATTTCCCTCCATGACCCCGCCGGCTTACAGCGTTAGCATTGCCGAATCGCCGCCGCGTGAACCTGCAACGGACGACCAGCAATACAAGGGGTAAAATGATGCCAAAAGAGACTTTGCGCAAGGAAGCATTCGAGTACCACAGTTCTCCGACGCCGGGAAAGATCAGCATCAAACCCACCAAACCGTGCTTAACCCAGCGTGATCTGGCGCTGGCCTACACGCCCGGCGTGGCCGAGCCCTGCCTGGCCATTGAACAAAATCCCGAACTGGCCGATGAATATACCGCCCGCGCCAATCTGGTTGGCGTTATCAGCAACGGTACGGCCGTGTTGGGACTGGGCAATATCGGGCCGCTGGCCGGCAAGCCGGTGATGGAGGGCAAGGGCGTATTGTTCAAGCGCTTCGCCGATATTGATGTGTTCGATATCGAACTGGATGAGAGCGATCCGATGAGCATTGTCGATACCGTGGCCCGCATGGAACCGACCTTCGGGGGCATCAATCTGGAAGACATCAAAGCGCCGGAATGCTTTATTATCGAGGAAGAGCTGAAAAAGCGAATGAATATCCCGGTGCTGCATGATGATCAGCACGGCACCGCCGTGATTATGGCTGCGGCCATTCTCAACGCGCTGATTTTACAGAACAAGAAAGCCGAAGAGATCCGGGTGACCTGCCTCGGCGCCGGGGCCGCCGGTTTTGCCTGCATGAAGCTGATTGAACAGCTCGGCGTCAAACGCGAGAACATCCTGTTTCTCGATCGCAAGGGCGTCATCGCCAAAGACAGAGATGAGGAACTGCCTCCGCACAAAGCCTATTTTGCCACAGAGCGGCCCGAACGCACGCTGGCCGAAGCGATGCGCGGGGCCGATGTGTTTGTCGGACTGTCGCAGGGCAATATTGTCAGCCCGGAGATGATTCAATCGATGGCGGAGCGGCCGATTGTGTTCGCCATGGCCAACCCCGATCCGGAAATTGCCTACGATCTCGCCATGGCCACGCGCAACGATCTGATTATGGCCACGGGTCGCTCCGATCACCCCAATCAGGTCAATAATGTGCTGGGCTTTCCATTTCTGTTCCGGGGCGCGCTGGATGCCCGCGCCACCACATTCAACGAGGAGATGAAGGTAGCCGCCGTGCATGCGCTGGCGGCGCTGGCCCGGCAGGAGGTGCCCGCCTCGGTGCTCCGGGCCTATGGCGTCAAGGAACTGCGTTTCGGGCCCAAATATATTCTGCCCAAACCGTTCGACCCGCGCCTGATTGAAGTTGTGCCGGTGGCTGTGGCGCAGGCGGCGACCGAAACCGGCGTCGCCCGCAAGCCGCTGCAGGATGCCGCTGCTTATGCCGAAGAGCTGGCCGGCCGGATCGATTCATCGCGCCTGTTTATGCGCATGATTATGGATAAGGCGAAGGCCAATCCGATTCGGCTGGTGCTGCCGGAAGGTGAAAATGAGACAATTATTCGCGCCGCCATCGAGATACGGGAAAGCGGCATTGCCACGCCGATCCTGATCGGGCGCAAGGCGCAGGTGCAGCAGCTTTGCGCCGACGCCATGCTGGATCTTGAGGGCGTTGAACTGATCGACCCGACGCTCGACGACAGCCGCTTCGACAGTCTGGCCGATGCCTATTATCAGGATCGAAAACGCCATGGCGTACTGCCCGGCGACGCCGCCAAAACACTGCGTGACGATATCAACATTCTCGGCGCCATGCTGGTGCGGCAGGGCTTCGCCGATGGCATGCTCTCCGGCCGGACAGCCCACTATCCCAATGTGCTCAGACCGATTCTGAAAGTGCTCGGGCGCGATAGCCATGGAAAGAAACACCGCGTCTACGGCATGTACCTGATGATCATGGAAAACAGCGCCTATTTTCTCGCCGACTGCACGGTTAATGTCGATATGGACGCCGGGCAACTGGCGGAACTGGCGGAACTGGCGGCCGACACCGCCGGCTCGCTGGGCTGCGCCGCACGCGTCGCCATGCTCTCATTCTCCAATTTCGGCAGCGTCGACCACCCGGAACCCCGCAAGGTGGCCGAAGCGACCCGCCTGCTGCATCAGCGCCGGCCCGAGCTGATCGTCGATGGCGAAATGCAGGCCGACACTGCGGTCAACGCAGCGATTCTCGGCCATTACCCGTTCAGTAAATTGAAAGAGCCGGCCAACGTGCTGGTGTTTCCAACCATGCAGGCAGGCAACATCGCCTACAAACTGCTGCGCGAACTCGGCGGCGGTACGGCCATTGGCCCGATCCTGCTCGGCCTGCCGCATCAGGCCCATGTGCTGCAGACCGGCGCCAGCGTGGATGATATCGTCAACATGGCCGCCATCGCTGCAGCACGGGCGGCAAACGACTAACGCCAACATTCAACGCCAAACGCCTGCGTGCAGGAAAGTTGCACGACGGCAGCGGGCGCGTAGTCTGCCCGCCGATTCCTGACAGGCCATGAATGGCCGGCCAGAACAGAGCGCTGCAAATGCTGAATTTGCAGCGTATCCCTAATTCCCCGTTGGAGTATGCATCATGGCTTCTATTTCGCAGGCGCTGATCAGCGTGTCAGATAAAACAGGCGTGGCCGAGTTCGCCCGGGCGCTGACGGAGCGCGGCGTGCGCATTCTCTCTACCGGCGGCACGGCCAAACTGCTGCGCGAGCAGGGCATCGCCTGCCGTGATGTATCGGACTACACCGGCTTCCCGGAGATGATGGATGGCCGCGTCAAGACGCTGAACCCGAAAGTGCATGGCGGCATTCTGGCCCGGCGCGACAATGATGGCGATCTGGCCTCGATGGCCGAGCACGGTATTGAGCGGATTGATCTGGTCTGTGTGAATCTCTACCCGTTCCGCCAGGCTGTCGCCAAAGCAGACTGTACAATCGACGATGCGATTGAGAACATCGATATCGGCGGCCCCTGCATGGTACGCGCTTCGGCCAAAAATCATAAGTTCGTCACCATCGTGGTTGATCCGGCCGATTACGACATGGTGCTGGCGGCCATGGATGACAATACGCTGGATGAATCCCGTCGCCGGGCTCTGGCCGTCAAGGCGTTCGCCCATACAGCCGCCTATGACGGCGCCATCGCCAACCACTTTTCGGCCCTGAATGAGGATGGCAGCAAGCGTGCTTTCCCCGATATTTTCACCCGCCAGTTTATCAAAACGGCCGACGAACTGCGTTACGGCGAGAATCCGCATCAGGCCGGCGCATTCTATGCCGACCCGGAAGATGAAGGGGTGTCGCTGGCCGATTGCCCGGTATTGCAGGGCAAGGCGATCTCTTATAACAACATCGCCGACTCCGATGCTGCATTTGCACTGGTGCGCGATCTGAGCGAAGAAGCGGTAGTGATTGTCAAACATGCCAATCCGTGCGGCGTCGCCATGGGCGGCGGCAGCCAGGCTGAGATTTATGAACGCGCCCGCGCCGCCGATTCGGTCTCCGCTTTCGGCGGCATCGCCGCCTTTAACCGGCCGTTGACAGAAGCCACAGCCAGACTGATTGCCGAAACCTTCATGGAGGTCGTGATTGCACCGGGCTTCTCCGACGCTGCACGCGCAGTGCTCAAAGAGCGCAAGAATCTGCGCCTGATGCTGGCGCCGTCAGCGGCGCCGGTCAGCGGCGGTCTGGAATTCAAACGCGTCAATGGCGGTCTGCTGGTGCAGGATCGTGACACCCATATCCTGGATCGCGACGCCTGCACGGTGATCACCAAACGCACGCCGAGCGAACAGGAGTGGCAGGATATGCTGTTCGCATGGTCGGTGGCCAAGCATGTGAAATCCAACGCCATCGTATTCGCCAAAAACGGCGTCACGCTGGGCGTCGGCGCCGGCCAGATGAACCGAGTCAACTCCACCCGCATCGCCGCCAACCATGGCGGCGACGCCATCAAGGGTTCCGCCGTCGCTTCCGATGCTTTCTTCCCGTTCCGCGACGGTGTCGATGCCCTGGCCGAAGCGGGCGCCACCGCCGTGATTCAGCCGGGCGGCTCGATTCGCGATGATGAAGTGATTGCAGCGGCCGATGAACACAATATCGCCATGATCTTCACCGGCATCCGCCACTTCCGGCATTAAGGAAGCGCTGAACAACTCAGAGCTTCCGATCTGGCCACCAAAACGGCTACGCCATAGGCTGGCGCATCTATGACGACGCCCTTCTCTCCACTAATCCTCGGCATGATGTCCGGCACGTCTGCCGATGGCATCGATGTCGCCATTGTGCGCATTTCCGAACATGCGGAACTGCTGCATTTTTCGGAACACCCCATGCCTGCAAAAATTCGCGATGCAATCTTGCGACTGGCCGCGCCGGGCTATGGCGAAGTGGATAATATGGGCGGGCTGGATAAAGCGCTGGGGCATATTTACGCCGAAGTTGCGCTGGCCGCCATCAAGGCGGCTGGACTACAAACCGCCGACATTGCCGCCATCGGCAATCACGGACAGACTATCCGGCATCGACCCGCTACGACATATCCATTCTCGTTGCAAATCGGATGCGCGGCAACCATCGCCGAACTGACCGGCGTCACAGTTGTCTCCGATTTCCGCAGTCGCGATATCGCTGCCGGCGGAGAAGGAGCGCCGCTGACGCCGTTTGCGCATCAGCAGCTCTTTGCATCGAAGCAGGAAAATATTGCCGTATTGAATATCGGCGGCATCGCCAATATCACCTGGTTGGGATGTGATGGCGCGGCGGCCGGTTTCGACGCCGGCCCCGGCAATATGGTGATGGACGCCCTGATGCGAAAAATCAGCGACGGCGAACACGGCTTTGATAACAACGGACAACTGGCTGCCAGCGGTTCGGTTAACGCGGCGCTGTTGGAAAAACTGATGCGACACCCGTTTTTGCAGCAACAACCGCCAAAATCGACCGGACGCGAACAGTTTGGCGACGACATCGTGGATCAGATTCTAAGCTGGCCGGATCTCTCCGATGCCGATCGCCTGGCTACGGCATGCCGTTTCACGGCGGACAGCATCTGCAGCAGCGTGCGCTTCCTGCCTTCGCCGCCCGCCCGCTGGCTCTGTTGCGGCGGCGGCGTGCGTAATCCGCACTTGATGGCGCTGCTCGCACAACAGCTGGCTCCCGCAACTGTCGCCACGACCGATAGCGCGGACATGCCGCCGCAATCGGTGGAATCGGTGAGTTTTGCGCTGCTGGCCAGGCAAACACTGCTGGGTAAAACCAATACGCTGGCCGCAGTCACCGGCGCATCACGCAATGTCTGCGGCGGCCGGATCACGCCGGGGGACAACTGGCAGGAACTCTTACAAAGCATACCTTCGTGGATCCGCTAACCCACGCCATATCGGGCGCAGCACTGGCGCGCGCCTTTCCAAAACAGCCATTACCCGGCAGACAGCTATGGCTCATCATCCTGCTGGCCATGGCGCCGGACAGCGATATTGTGCTGCGGCTGATCTCCGACCCCGTTTATCTGCAACATCACCGGGGACTGACCCACTCGCTGTTGATGCTGCCATTGTGGAGCTGGCTGATCTTCAGCCTCTCCTCCAGACAGCTGAAACAGAATCCGGTGATGCCCAAACTCATCGGACTGGCGCTGTTGCTGCATATCTCTCTCGATGTGATCACCACCTACGGCACTATGCTGTTCGCGCCCCTGTCCGACCGCCGCTTCAGTGGTGATCTGGTCTTTATTATCGACCCGCTGTTCTCAGCCTGTTTACTGCTTCCGCTGCTGGCCGGTCTGATCTGGAAACGCCACGCCCGCCGCTTCAGTATCATCAGTTTTGCAGTAGCCCTCGGATACCTGCTGTTGGCCTACAATAATCAGCAACAAGCCATTGCCCTGACCAGACAGGCGCATCCGGACGCTACCGCCTGCCACGCCCTGCCCATGGCATTTTCACCGTTTCACTGGCAACTGATTGCCGAATACCCGGATCACTACGCCCGCGCCGCCGTCAACCTGAAACCGGATTTCCCCGGCCTGCGTCCGCTCTTTTCCAATGCCTTTGTCACCACCCTGCTCTCCAGACAAATGTCTGTTCCCGAGCGCATTCGCTGGCAGCAACTGCCCGCCATGCACACGGTGAAAAACGTGAGCCATCTGCCGGGTACGGCTTTTTATGCATGGTTCGCCCGTTTTCCCGTGCTACTCAAACAGGATAAACAATCAATGGATTTCGGCGATCTGGCTTTCGGAGGCGGTGCACCCGGCGTCCATGCGCCGTTTCAGCTCCATATTGCCCTGCCGGAGAGTCGCTCCGCAGCACAACCACGCGCATGGTTGGTATGGCGTGGCGACCGAAAAAGTGAACTGGGCCAAACCGGAACGCCCTTCCGCTGGCTCTCCATGGGAAATGCGCCATAACCATGCTGCTGCATCCGACCGGGCAAACGGCGACAGCCCGTTGCAGCGGCATTGACGGCAGCAGCCTTCAACTCGATAGTTTGAATTGAATTTGCGGAGGATTTATGCACAAACAGCTCATCATCGGACTGCAAGGGCCGACCCTGACAGATCAGGAGCGCATCTGGCTGACGGAGCGTCCGCCGCTGGGCGTGATCCTCTTCGCCCGCAACACACAGAGTCCGGAACAGGTGAAGGCCTTGCTGGACGAAGTCCGCGATTGCACCGGTCAGAATACATGGGCGGCGATTGATGAAGAGGGCGGACGGGTCAATCGAATGCCGTGGCCGCCGTTTAACAATCGACGTCATGCGGCGGACTACGGCATCATGTATGGGCGCAATGCCGGAACAGCCGTGCAGGCGGTCTATCAGGACAGCTTCTGCACTGCGACAGCGCTAAAAGAACTCGGCTTCACCCATAACTGCGCCCCGGTGCTGGATCTGTTCCACCCCGACGGCCATGACATTATCGGCAAGCGCGCCTTTGGCGATAACGTCGAACAAGTATCGGCATTGGCGACAGCCTGCATGCGCGGCCTGCATGATGCGGGCATCGCTGCAGTCGGCAAACACTTCCCCGGCCACGGGCGCGCCAATGCCGATTCGCATGTCGCCGTGCCGCAAGTCGATGCACCGCTGGCGACCATTCTGGAAGAAGCTGAAACATTCGCGCGCCTGATCGCCACCGGCTTGAACCACATTATGACCGCGCACGTCGTTTACACCGATGCGGTGACAGATGTGGCGACCGCGTCCCCCTTTTGGGTGCGCCATGTGCTGCGCGAACGGATGAGTTTTTTCGGGCGCATCTGGAGCGATGATCTCTGCATGAAAGGCGTGGGCGACGATATTCCTGACGCTGCCGCTGCCGCCTTAAAAGCCGGTTGCGACACCCTGCTGGTCTGCCAGCCCGAAGGCGTCGCAACGATCTATGAGCAAGGGTAAGACTTCGCGCTGAAACAGTATCGGCGATTCAGTACTGACACTGTTGCAGCTTCTGCCACAGGCGTTCACCGACCTTCCCCATGGCCTCATCGGCTCGGCGAAACAGATACATATCGATCTGTAGCGGATCGAGCTGTTCGCCGGAGAGGGCGAGCAGGCGGCCGTCGGCCAGATCTTCGGCAACGCGGTGGCGCGGCATGCGCCCCCAGGCTGAGCCGGCCAGAATCATCCGCTTTTTCATATCGAAATCGTTGACCAACCACTGGGGCGCGCGCTCAAGCACGCCGGCGCTGCGACGCGGCTGATGACGACTGGTGTCGCGCACAACCACCTGCACATACTGCTCCAGATCGGCCACGCTGATGGCCGGATAGCGCATGGCCAGCGGAAAATCGGCGGAGATGACGCTGACCATTTCTGTCGAGGTCAACAGCACCTCATCCAGATGATCCATCGGCATAAAACGCTCGGCAATGGCGAAATCCACTTCCCTGTCCTGTAAACGCTCCAGCGTGCCGCCCATGTTTTCGACCTGCAGGCTCATGCGGGTGGCCGGCGCCGATTCGGAAATCTGTTTGATCACTTCCAGCACCTGCTCTACCGGTGCGATAGCGCTCAGTGCAATAGAAACTTCGCTCTCTTCACCCTCTGCGAAATGTCGGGCGATATTGATGAACTCCTCGCTGCGGGATAACAGGCTGCGCGCCTTGCCGTAAAGCGCCTGCCCCTGCGCAGTCAGCGCCGGGCGATAGCCGGAGCGGTCAAACAGCGACAACCCCAGTTCCTGCTCCAGATTCCTGACGGCGATACTGATGGCCGACTGACTGCGAAACAGCGATTCAGCGGCGGCGTGAAAACCGCCCGTTTCAACCACTGCACAGAAGGCGCGCAATTGATCCAGGGTCATGCAGATCATGGTAGATGATTATTTCTATGAATCAAGTTAATCAATTATTCATGCTTTTTTTCAATCATTAGCGTTGCAATCATCTCGCCTGTTTGGACCGTCCACTGGAACAGGAGAGCGAATGCTGCGCAACACATCCACATCGTATGGCGTTGTATCCATTGGCCAGCACTGGCTGATGGCTATCGTTATCTTTGCCCTGTTCGGGCTTGGCGTATGGATGAAGGGACTGGGCTATTATGATGCATGGTATCACAAGGCTCCCGACCTGCATCAAAGCATCGGCATGGTGGCAATGGCCCTGCTGATGTTGCGCCTGTGCTGGCTGTCCATCAATGTAAAACCTGCGGCGCTTGGCGCAGCCTGGGAGCGAACTGGCGGCATGATTGCACATCGCTGCTTCTACCTGTTGATGTTGATGGTCACGGTTTCCGGTTATCTGATTCCCACGGCCAGGGGCGAAGGCTTTGACATCTTTGGTTCAATTCACATGCCGGCGTTGATTTCCCTGACTGCGCGACAGGCAGATATCAATGGCGCGCTGCACCGCTATGCGGCCTGGTCGATCATGATCCTGGCGACGTTGCACGCCCTGGCCGCGCTAAAGCACCATTTTGTCAACAAAGATGATACGCTGTTGCGAATTCTGGGGACGTCCCCAAAACCGTGAGTCCGGATATAGGCTTAATAAAAATAACTTCGAAAGAAGCACCCAGGGAGAAGAGAGATGAAATTCAAAATGATCGTGGCATCGCTATGCATGGCGCTGTTTACCTCGCTGTCGGCTCAGGCGGCGGAAAACTATGTAATCGATACTCAAAAGCACCACGCCTTTATTCAGTTTAAGGTCAAACATCTGGGCTATAGCTGGCTGTTGGGCCGCTTTGACGCCTTCACGGGGAGCTTTACCTATGATGCAAAACATCCGGAAAAAAATTCGGTCAAGGTGATTATTGATACTGCCAGCATTGACAGCAACCACGCCAAGCGCGACAAACATCTGCGCAGCGCCGACTTTTTTGATGTCGGCAAATACCCGACGGCCACTTTCGAGAGCACTTCTTATCAAGCAACCGGCAAGAATAGCGCTATCCTGAAAGGTAAACTCACCCTGCGCGGGGTCACGAAGGAGATTGCTATTGATCTCACCCAGATCGGCGCCGGCCCGGATCCATGGGGCGGTTATCGCCGTGGCTTTGAAGGCCATACAACCCTGCACCTGTCGGATTATCACATGCCGTTTGCGCCCAAGCTCGGCCCGGTATCTGAAGATGTGGAGTTGTATCTCTCCATTGAAGGCATACGCCAATAACAAACGCCGGCGCATCAAAGTGCAGTGCTCACCCGGTAAGAGGCAAGCATCACAACTGCAAAGGTTCGCAATAATAAACCTGTAAGAGTAGGAGAATGGCATGGCACAACTACGCATGAATGTGCAGGCGCCGGTTGCACGGCTGTTTGCCAAGCGCTGGAGCACCCGCGCTTTTGATCCGGACAGACCGGTTGAAACAGAGCAGATAGCCGCCTGTCTGGAGGCGGCGCGCTGGGCGCCATCCTGTTTCGGCGAAGAGCCGTGGCGCTATATTATCGCAAATCGCTTTGCCGATGCGGCGAACTGGAACCGCGTGCTTAAAGCGCTGGCGCCAAAAAACCGGCTCTGGGCGCAGCATGCGCCGGTGTTGATCGTGGCGCTGGCCGAAACCGCGTTTTCGCACGATGGCAATCCAAACCGCTGGGCCGAATATGATACCGGTCAGGCCACCATCTGTCTCTGTTTGCAGGCGGCAACACTGGGGCTGGCGACGCACCAGATGGGCGGCTTTGACCCCGACGCATTGAAGCGGAATCTGGCAATTCCCGAGCGCATGCATGTCATGAGCGTTGTCGCTGTGGGTTATCCGGGCGACGCGACAGCACTGGAAACGGATTTTCAGCCCATGGAGTCGAATGCAAGAACGCGCAAACCGTTGCAGGAAACTGTGCATGACGGCTGCTGGGGCGAAGCGTGGGCGCCGCCTGCAGCGGCAGGCTGGGAGGCGCGCTATCAGGAGAGCGCGATGGAGCGGTTGCCGTGGTTCCATCACGGACTCGATGCCGATATCGAACAGGCGCTATCTCAACTGGAGCGCCGTTCGGGCACGCTGCTCGATATCGGCTGCGGCCCCGGTACGCAGGCCGTAGCACTGGCCAAACAGGGCTTTTCAGTGACAGCTACCGATATCTCCCCCAGCGCGGTGCGCAATGCCGGGCGACTGGCCGAGACGGAAGGCGTGGCGATCGACTTCAGGGTCGATGATATCCTCAATTCGTCGCTGAGCGGTGCGTTCGATCTGGTCATTGATCGCGGTATTTTCCACTGCTTTCCGAATGTCGGCGATCAGCAAGCCTATCTGGCTACGCTGCGCCGCCTGCTTAAGCCCGGCGGCGTGCTGCTACTCAAATGTTTTCACAAGGATGAGACCGGCGAAACGGGGCCGCCATGCCGTTATGACGAAAGCGATATTCGACGCCTGTTTGCCGATGGGTTCGAACTGATTAAGGCGCGCAACGCGCAGTTCCAGTCGGCCGTCATGGAAACAGCTCCAAAAGCGCTGTTTTGCATCATCAGAAAACTATAGGCCACACGATGGGTATGATGATCGATGGCAAATGGGAGACGGACGACGGCGTCTGGGCTTCGAAACGGGATGGCAAATTCCACCGCGCCGAATCGCAGTTTCGCTGTGCGATCGGTGATGCCTGCCATCCGGCCGAGCGTGATCGATATCATCTCTATGTGAGCCTGGCCTGCCCGTGGGCGCATCGCACGCTGATTATGCGCCGGCTGAAGGGGCTGGAGTCCATTATTCCTGTCACTGTTGTGCATCCGCATATGCTCGATCACGGCTGGCAGTTTCGGCCTGAGCCGGAACCGCTCTACGGCTTCACCCATGCGTACCACCTCTATGCGAAAGCTGATCATCACTACACCGGTCGCGTCTCCGTGCCGATTTTCTGGGATGAAAAAGCGCAGACGATTGTCTGCAACGAATCGGCCGAGATTATCCGCATGTTCAACAGCGGCTTCGATGCGCTCACCGGCAACAGCGATGACCACTATCCGCAACCGCTTCGCAGCGAAATCGATGAAATCAATGGCTATGTTTACGACAACATCAACAACGGCGTTTACAGGTGCGGCTTCGCTACGCTACAGGACGCCTACGAGGAGGCATTCGATGCGCTGTTCGCCGCTCTCGATGCGATTGAGGAGCGACTGGCCGGGCGCGATTATCTGGTCGGCGAGCAACTGACCGAGGCGGACATCCGCCTCTATACGACGCTGATCCGCTTCGATCCAGTCTATTTCGGCCATTTCAAATGCAACCGCAACCGCATTGCCGATATGCCGAATCTCTGGCGCTATCTGAAATGCCTGTACGCCATGCCGGCCTTCCGTGACACCACCGATTTCGGGCATATCAAACAGCACTATTACTACAGCCACGCATCGATCAACCCGACCCGCATCGTGCCGAAGGGGCCGAACATCGACCTTGGTGGGCCGTTGTCATGAGCATCGCCATTGTCAACAGCATCACGGTTCCCGAAGGCGACGGCGTGGCGGTCAAGCGTCTGATGCCGGTGGCCGGGCTGCGCAATTTCGATCCGTTCGTGCTGTGGGACCATTTCGATATTGTCGGCGGCGGCTTTCCCGATCATCCGCATCGCGGCTTTGAAGCGATCACTTACCTGTTCGACGGCGGCATGAAACATGCCGATAATCTGGGCAATCGCGGCATAGTGCATGCCGGCGGGGCGCAGAGACTCACGGCCGGACGCGGCATTGTGCATTCGGAATTCCCTGGCGGACGGGCGCACGGCATTCAGCTCTGGATCAATCTGCCGCAACGGTTGAAATCGCTGGAACCGGATTACCAGCAGGTAGAGATGGATCAGCTTCAGCAAACAGACATTGATGGCGTAATGATTCGAACCATTGTCGGCTCCGGTGGCGCCATCGACCTGCATACGCCGGTTGAATATCTCGAAATCCGCATGCCGCCGGGCAGTAGTATCACGCAACAGATTTCCCCAGGCTTTCGAGGCTTTGTCTATATAGTAGCTAGTGAAGTGACGGTGAAAGATCAACCGCTCAAAGCCGGGCAGGCGGCCTTTGTAGAAGGTGAACCGGAACTGACCGTCAACACATCAAATGCCGCCCGTCTGATGTGGTGTTTCGGTCGCCCGCACCATGAACCGATCATGCAACACGGGCCGTTTGTTGATTGAGCAGAGAACAGAAGCAAACGCTTCGGAATAAATTATGCTGGCGTGAGACAAGCGGGAGCATCTCATTTACACTCTCGCCCATGCGTAGAATTGATCGGATCGAACCATTTCGGGTGATGCAACTGCTGGAGCGCGCCAAGCTGCTGGAGGCGGAAGGGCGCAAGATTATCCATATGGAGATCGGCGAGCCGGATTTTCCGACGCCGTCGGCGGTGATCGAAGCCGCCCGCGATCATCTGAAGTTTGGCGATAACTTTTATACGCCCTCCACCGGCAACCCCGAACTGCAGCAGGCGCTTGGCGCCTGGTACAAACAGGAATATGGCGTCGATGTGTCGGCGGAGCGTATTCTGGTCACGCCCGGCACCTCCGGCGCTTTCAGTCTGATTTATGCGGCGCTGCTCGACGCCGGCGAATCGGTGCTGTTGTCCGACCCCGGTTATCCGTGTCAGCGCAATTTCATTCGCCTGAATGGCGCGGAGCCAATCAATATCCCGGTTGGGCCGGGAACGCGTTACCACCTCTCCGCTGAGCTGATCGAACAGTACTGGCAGCCCCATAGTCGCGCCGCCGTGGTGATCAATCCATCCAACCCCACCGGCACCCTGATCGACGATCAGGCCATGCAGGCGGTGGCTCGTGCCTGCCGTGACCGCGGCGGTTATCTGGTTTCCGACGAGATTTATCACGGCCTGACCTACGGAACGAAAGCGCGCTGCGCGCTGGAATTCGATGATCGTGCTATTGTCGTCAACGGCTTTTCCAAGCGATGGGCCATGACCGGCTGGCGCATCGGCTGGGTGATCGTGCCGGAAGCATTGATTAATGCCTGCCGGCGCGTGATGCAGAATATTTTTATTGCTGCGCCAACACTGTCCCAGCACGCCGCCATCACAGCGCTGGGCGTGGATGATGCGGTGGCCCGCATGCAATCGGCCTATGATGAACGCCGTCGCTATCTGCTGGACGCCTTGCCGCAACTCGGTTTTGATATTGTGGTGGAGCCGCAGGGGGCATTTTATATCTATGCCAATGTCAGTCGACTGGCCGATGACTCCAGAACCTTTTGCTGGAATTTGCTGGAGCAGGCCGGCGTCGCCATCACGCCGGGCGAGGATTTCGGCGCCTTCAGGTCTGCCGAGCATGTGCGCTTCTCCTACGCCACCGGCCTGGAAGATATCCGGCAAGGGGTGCAGCGAATCCGTGAATTCCTGCAGGGTTGAATAATCTCGGCAGGGTAGTCAGCCTCCGCCTTTCAACACAGTGAAGGAGCATGCATGCCGCAAAAACCACAAGCGCCCAGACCACAAGAAGTTGTCGAGATGATTCAGCGCAGCATTCCGGATGCAGAGGTGCAGGTGGAACTGTTTTCCGGCGACAATCATTTTGAGGTGGTGGTGACATCGGCCAGCTTCGCTGGAAAATCCCGAGTGTCGCAGCATCAGATGGTCTATGCCGCGCTGGGCGAACAGATGAAAGAGGCCATTCACGCGCTGGCGCTGAAAACGCTGACGCCTTAACGCGCGTTGTTTGTATTATGCGAAATAACAGCGGCGAATCCGCTGCGCAGTTTGTAAACACCCGACATAAATATGCCATGAGCATTCAGGCGCACTGCGATAAGCGATCCCCCAAGGAGTATTGATATGAGTAAATCCATTCTGGAACAGATTGATGAAGTGGTAAAAGAAAACGACGTGGTTCTCTTCATGAAGGGCACGCCCGAATTTCCCCAGTGCGGATTTTCACAACGGGTGTCAGCGATTCTGGCCGAGCAGGGCATTCCCTTCGCTTCGGTTAATGTGCTATTGAACGAGGCGGTGCGTCAGGGCATCAAGGAGTATTCTGACTGGCCGACAATTCCGCAGCTGTATGTCAAATCCGAGTTTATCGGCGGCTGCGATATCGTCTCCGAAATGCATGAATCGGGCGAACTGAAAGAATTGCTGGCGCCGCTGAAAAAAGAGGCGTAAGCTAAGCTCTGTGGCGCAGCCATGACTCGAACCCATATCGGGCATAGCTGCAATTCTCCTGCTGCCCAAAGGATGTTGATGCCGTTTGTGTCGATGCTAACTGAACTTGTTGTCGAGCCTGTTTTTCTGCACTTGCATGCGCATGGCCCTGGCCCACAACACCACCTTTACAGCCAAAACACCGCCCTGCCATCCGGCAAGTCAGGTTGCTGATGGAAACCAAACTTTCTCATAAACTCGGGCAGCGCCTCGCTCTGACGCCGCAGCTGACGCAAAGCCTGAAAGTGCTCTCCATGAACTGCATGGAGCTGGAAAATTATCTGGAAGAGTCCATCGAATCCAATCCCATGCTGGAGATGGACTTTAGCGCCGCAACAGCCGGCGAACCCGGCTCGCAGGAGCGGGCGCTGGAGATTGCTGAGCAGGAGCGCTGGAAAGAGAGCGGCGACAACCGCTGGGAGGCCATGTACGCCCCCTCCAGTCGAGATTCGGGCCAGGATGGATTTGGTGAACGTGAGCCGCTATGGCGTGAAGAGCTCAGCCTGAGCGACTCTCTGCATGAACAGGTGGATCGCCAGCCGATGTCGGATGATGAGCGCCTGCTCGCCCATATGATTATCGACTCGCTGGACGATGACGGCTATTTTCGTACTGATCCTGCTGAATTCGCATCGCAAATTTCTGGTCAGCTCAAAACGGATGCGGCGTCGGTGGAGTATGTTGTCGAGCATGTGATTCAACAACTGGAGCCGGCCGGATTCGGCGCCCGCGACCTGACCGAGTGCCTGCTTATGCAACTGGATGTCGAGCAGGAGGTGGACGCCTGCATTCGGCGTCTGCTGCTACACTTTCCCGATGCCCTGCAGCAATCAGATGCGGAGCTGGCCGAACTGGCGGAGTGCGGCATCGAACTGATACAGCAAGCCCGGGCGCGCATGCGCCGGCTCGATCCTTTCCCCGGTCACGGCCTGCATGGCGACAACAACTACTACATCCGGCCGGAAATTGTGTTCAAACGCAACACGAGCAATGAAATTGAGGTGGAGATCCCCGGCACCGGCTGGCAAGGCATCCGCCTCAATGAACGCTGGAAGGAACACCAGTGGCAGGGGAAAGACAAGGAGTTCATGTCGCAGGCCATGAAAGAGGCGAAATGGCTGCTGCATGCGCTGGATCAGCGTAGTGAAACATTGATGAAAGTGGCGCTCTGTCTGGCGCAGCGCCAGCGAGCCTTTCTGGAATACGGCGTGCTGGGGCTCAAACCATTGACACTGCAGGATGTGGCCGAAGATGTCGGCCTGCACGAATCGACCATTTCCCGGGTGACCAATGGCAAATATGCCGATACGCCGATCGGCCTGATTGAGCTCAGGCGCTTTTTCTCGGCCGGATTACCGACGCGTGGCGGCGGTATGATTTCGGTCTACCGCGTTCAGCAGCGGGTCAGGGCGCTGATCGATTCCGAGCCGGCTAAACGGCCGATTTCGGATCAGGCGATTGCCGATCGCCTGCAGGCGGAGGGAATTGAGATCGCCCGCAGAACCGTCGCCAAGTATCGTGAACAGTTGGGGCTGCCGCCAAGCAGCCAGCGGCGGCGCGCCGCAAAATCACATCAATCATGATGACTGCGCTAACAGTCATCAGCGCGCCCATGGACGGGCGTGCAAATCAACATCCTGCATCGCAGGTGTTGGTTGATCAGGAAAGTGAAAGTCGAACATATCGCTTTCCGGGGAGTCAAAATGCCATGGATGGCTTTTGACGATCTCATTAAATAAAGCGGAGGAAAGAATATGCAAGTATCCATTACAGGACGCCATGTAGAACTCACAGAGCCGATGAAAGCCTATGTCATCGACAAACTGCAACACCTGAAACACTCGTTTGACCATGTTGTGGATGTGCACGTCGTGCTCTCGGTGGAGAAGTTCCGGCAACGCTGTGAAGTGAGCATGCAAGCCAATGGCGTCAATATTCACGGCAGTGATGAAACAGAGGATATGTATGCATCCATCGACGGCGTGGTTGACAAGCTCAATCGTCAGCTCAAGCGTTATCGTGCAAAATTGCGTCGTCATCGCGGCGTGGCGCAGCAGCAGAGCCGCGAAATCAAGGTGTCGCACAAGGTGCTGGATCTGGCCAACGATCGTGAGGAGCTTGCCGAAGATCATCAGCCGGAAACCCTGCGCCATGAACAGATTGACGCCAAACCGATGAGCGTGGATGAAGCGGTCATGCAGTTGGAACTGGGCAGTCGCGACCTGCTGTTTTTCACCAATGATGAATCGGAACAGCTCAATGCCGTCTACCGACGGCCGGACGGCGCCTTAAGCTGGATCGAACCGGAAACCGCCTGATCCGCTCAGAGGAGAGAGAATGAAACTGTTGACTGCCGAGCATATTCTGCTCAATTCGCATGCCCATAGTAAGCGGGCGCTCATTACCGAGCTGGCCAATACGCTGACCTCCATCGATCTCGATACGGTGATGGAGGTGGTCATGGCCCGGGAACAGCTTGGCAGTACAGGCATCGGCCATGGGGTGGCGATACCCCATGGCCGCATGCCGGATCTTCCGGCTCCCGTACTGGCGCTGGCGCGGCATCCGGACGGGGTGGATTTTGAGGCGATCGACGGCAATCCCGTGCATATTGTCGTGCTGCTGCTGGTGCCGGACTCCGATGACCGACAACACCTGGAGCTGTTGGCGCAACTGGCCAGAAACCTGCAGCAGGAACAGTTCCGCCAGCAGATTATGCAGGCCGACAGCGAAAGCGCCATCGCATCGCTGTTCGCCAACAGGGTGACAACCGGCTGATGCCGAAGCCCCGCCGCATCACCATTCGTGAACTGCTGGCCGCACAGGGGGAGGCGGCGAAGATGCGGTTGCTGGCTGGCGAGAAAGGGCTGGATCGCTACATTGATCACCCGCGCATTCAAAAGCCGTCGCTGGCATTTGCCGGCTATATTGAACACTTAAGCGATTATCGCCTGCAGGTGATTGGCCAGACCGAATTAAGCTATCTGGCGACGCGAACGCCGCAGGAACAGAAACAGGTCGTCGATGCAGTTTTCGATCTGCGCCTGGCCGGCGTGATTATCACGCGAGCACAACAGCCGCCGGATATCATTTTGCAGGCTGCGCGACGAACGGATACGCCGCTGCTGGTATCGGATTATCCATCTTCTACCTTTATGACCAATATGATGCTCTACCTGTCGCACCGGCTGGCGCCGGTGGTCTTTCAGCATGGCGTCTACATGGATATTTTTGGCCTTGGCGTGCTGATTACCGGCGCCAGCGGTATCGGCAAGAGCGAGATCGGCCTGGAACTGATTTCCCGTGGTCACCGCCTGATTGCCGACGACATGGTTGAATTTTCCCGTGAAGGCCCGGAAGTGGCAGTGGGTCGCAGTCCGGATGCGCTGCGCTACCACATGGAAATTCGCGGTTTGGGCATCCTCAATATTCGCGACCTCTATGGCTCGGCGGCAATTACCGACACCAAACGGCTGAGCCTGGTGGTGGAACTGGTGCCATGGGATCATGTGGCGCCGGAAGATCGCGTGCTGGGCGAGGAGAGCGAGACGGATATTCTGGGCGTGACCATTCCGCGCGTGCCGATTCCCATTCGTTCCGGACGATCACTGGCGGTGTTGATTGAAGTGGCGACACGTAACCAGCTACTGAAGCAGCGCGGCATTCACAGCGGCGAAGATTTTGTACACTCGTTACAACAGCGCATCGAACAGGGGCAGTAAAGGTGTTCAGTGACCGGCAGTTTGGGGGCAAAGAACGAGCAACGAAAGTGTCATCGCGATGCTGCTGATCAGCGGTCTGTCCGGCGCGGGCAAAAGCACGGTGTTGCACTCTCTTGAAGATGCGGGTTTTTTCTGCACCGACAACCTGCCGCTGGAGATGTTACACGAGTGGATGATCAGCATGCATGGTCGCAAGCAGCCGGCGGCGGTCTGCCTGGATGCGCGCAGCGGCTTTACCGCCAATGCCATCAAGGCTGCCATTGAAGAGCTGCACGCTCCTGAGTCATGGAAACTGCTTTTTGTTGAAGCGGACGACGACATACTGCAACGCCGTTTCTCCACCATCCGACGACGTCATCCCTTCCATGGCGGCAGTGACCTGATGGATGCGATTCGGCAGGAGCGCGAAGCGCTGATGCCAATTCGGGCCATGGCCGACCTGGTACTCAACAGCAGCCAGCTAACGCCCTATGAGTTGGCTGAAAGGGTCGATCTGTTCTGGCGGCAACCGGGGCAGCCTTCTTCCCGGTTATCCTGCACCTTTCTCTCTTTCAGCTACAAAAACGGTCTGCCGTCCAATGCGGATCTTGTTTTTGACGTGCGCTTTCTGCCCAACCCGCACTACGAGGAGGGGCTGGCCGGGCAGACCGGGCGCGATGCCGAGGTGATCGCGTTTTTACAAGCCCACCCGGAAGTAACAGAGGCCGAGCAGCATATCCGGCAGTGGTTGACATTCATCTGGCCCCACTTGCGCAAGGAACGCAAACAGTACTTTACACTGGCTTTCGGCTGTAGCGGCGGCCGCCACCGCTCCGTTTATATGGCTGAAGCGCTGGCGCGCTGGGTGCAGCAACAAGGGCTGACGATTACGCCGACGGTTCAGCACCGGGAACTGGGCATCGTGCAGCAGGGCGCGACGGAAAAACATCACGCAGGAGTCGAAGAATGATCGGAATTGTATTGGTTGGTCATGCCCGTATCGCCAGTGAAATGATGGCGGCGGTGCAGTATGTGGTTGGTGAACAGCCGCTGATGGATACGCTGGATATCACCACAGGCTGCAGCCCGGAGTTGCTGGCCGATCAGCTGGCAGCGAAAATTCACAACTGCGATGTCGGTCAGGGCGTGTTGCTGCTGGCTGATATGTTTGGCGGCACGCCATGCAATATCGCCATGGGTTTCCTGAAGAGCGGTCGCATCGAGGTGGTTTCCGGTTTTAATCTGCCTCTGCTTATCAAGGCCGCTACGCTGCGTCAGCATGTCAGCCATGTCAGCGAACTGGCTCAGCAGGTGGTGCGCTCTGGTCGCCAGTATATTCAGGCGGCGCCCGATCTTGCAGCCAACAACCATGGGCGCACGCCTGATGCCACTGTCAGCCATGCGGATGTCTGAACAGCGCATACAGATATGCAACAAGCTCGGCCTGCATGCGCGAGCGTCGGCCAGGCTGGCGACCGAAGCCAGCCGTTTCAAGTCGGACATCTCCCTGATCAAAGGCGATATTGAAGTAAACTGTAAAAGCATCATGGGCATCATGATGCTGGCTGCCTGCAAGGGCACGGAGCTGCTGCTGCGGGCCGAAGGCAGTGATGCCGACGAAGCGCTTGCCGCTATCAAAGCGCTGGTGGACAACCGCTTTGGAGAAGCGGAATGAACAATGCTTGTCATGGCAGGCAACAAGCTGCGCTACGGCGACAGGGGCATGCTGTCGCATCCAGTTCCGGTATTGTCATCGGACGAGTCAAGGTGCTGCTGCACGGGCAACAGCCGATTCCCGAACGCACCATTCACAGCAATTCGATTGAGCGGGAGATTGCCCGCCTGCTGGCGGCCATAGAGGCGGCGGCCAATGCCATCGATGTTGAGCGCAATCACCTGATCGACGCCGGCGTGCGGGACCCTCTGATGATTCTGGATATGCACCGCATGCTGATTACCGATCCGGAACTGCTGTTAAAATCCAGTTCGCGCATCCGTCAGGACTGCATCAACGCTGAATGGGCGTTGCGTCTGGAAATGGATGCGATTCAGGCTGTTTTTGAACAGATTGAGGATGAATATCTGCGTCACCGAAAACATGATATTGAGCACGCCTGCAAACGTATCCTCGATCATTTAACCGGCGCATCCGAACAGCAGGAGGACGTCGCCAACCTGAAGAAGTGCGGCGACGAAGCGGTGATTTATGTCAGCGATGACCTCTCCGTCTCCGAGGTGGTGAGTCTGTGGCGCCATCAGGTGGCAGGCGTCATCACCGAACTGGGTGGCGCAGATGCGCATAATATTATCGTCGCCCGCGGCATCG
>JALUYG010000047.1 GCA_027013105.1 Mariprofundus sp. | reverse complement strand
GGCTGCGAACTGATGTCGCATGTCGTGCTAACCGGCCGCACCCGCCTCGGCGACAACAATCGAATATTTCCTTTCTCATCCATCGGTCAGATTCCACAGGATCTGAAATACCATGGCGAACCGTCCGAGGTCATCATCGGCGACAACAACCAGATTCGCGAAAATGTCACCATCAACGCCGGCACCGAAGGCGGCGGCATGGTGACCCGGATCGGCGACAACAATCTGCTGATGGCCTATGTCCATGTTGCGCACGACTGCATACTCGGCAACGGCATTGTGCTGGCCAACTGCGCCACGCTGGCCGGCCATGTGGAAGTGGATGACGATGCCATTATTGGCGGACTGTCGGCCATTCAACAGTTTGTCCGCATTGGACGCCTCTCCATGATTGGCGGCATGTCCGGCGTCACCAAAGATGTGGCGCCATTCACCCTGCTGGCGGGCGGCTACCGGGCCGGCCTAAGCGGTTTGAATATCGTCGGGCTGAAACGGCACGGTTTCACGCTGGCCCGGATCGGGGTGCTGAAAGAGCTTTACCGGCTGTTGCTGCAGGAAGGCGGCAACCGTGAGGAGCGCTTGCAGGAGGCGGAATCACTGATAGCAGATAACAGTGATACCGATGCCCGTCATATGATCGCATTCATTCGCGCAGCCAAACGCGGCCTGATGACGCATGGCCGCAATAGCGCTCTCTGAATCACATTGAACAAAATCGGCCTCATTGCCGGCTATGGTCATTTCCCTCTCGAACTGGCCACGACGCTGCGGGATCAGGGCATGGAGGTTCATGTCGTTGCAGCCAGAGAAGAGACTTCGCCCGCGATCGAAGCGTTAAGCGACTCCACCTGCTGGCTGCATGTCGGCCAGATTGGCGGCATGATCAAGGCGTTCAAAAAAGCCGGCGTTAAGCAGGTCGTGATGGCGGGCAAGGTGCGTAAGCTGCATCTGTTTCGCAACTTCCGTCCCGATCTGACTGCCATGAAAGGCTTGCTGCGCCTGAAAGACCGGCGTGATGATTCCATCCTCAATACGATTGCCGACCTGCTGGCTGAAGCCGGCTTGACTTTGATCGACCAGACCCTCTACGCAGGTGAGATGCTGGCTACAGCGGGCCATCTGGCCGGCCCTGCCGCCGCCAAACGCACAGAAGATATCGCCTTCGGCCTGCAACATGCCAAAATAATCGCCGGGCTGGATATCGGCCAGACCGTGGTGGTTCAGAAACAGGCCATCCTGGCAGTCGAAGCCATTGAAGGCACCGATGCGGCCATTCAGCGCGGCGGTTCGCTCGGCAGCGGTCATGCTGCGGTGATCAAGGTGGCCAAGCCGGAACAGGATTTGCGCTTCGATGTGCCGGCCGTCGGCCCGGACACGCTGGAGAGCATGCATGCCAGCGGCTGTACGCTGCTGGCCATTGAGGCGCAGAAAACATTGATCATCGAGCGGCAACGCTTTCTGCAACTGGCCGACCATTACGGTATTTCGGTGTATGGAACCACAGCCGCCTGAATCCGGCCCGTCCGGCATCGCCCGGGCGCGCGCGCTGTTTACTGTTCACGGGCTAATGCCATGAAACACCTCAAACGCTGTTTTATCAGCGCCGGGGAAACGTCCGGTGATATGCATGCCGCCACCGTCGTCGCCGAACTGAAACAGCGTTATCCCGATGCTGCGTTTACCGGCGTGGCCGGGGAACAGATGCAAGCGGAGGGGTGCCGGGCATTGCATCACATGCATGAATTGAATGTCATGGGCATCACCGACGTACTGCGTTCGCTCTCTCGTATTCGCCATATTGAACGATCCATTCTGCACTGGTGCGCAGAGGAGCAGCCCGATGCCGCCATTCTGGTCGATTTTTCCAGCTTCCATATGCGACTCGGTCGCAAGCTCAAGGCGTTGGGCATTCCGGTCATTCACTTTATCGCCCCCAAACTGTGGGCCTGGGGCGGCTGGCGCGTGAAAAAGCTGCAACAATCTCAGGATCGACTGGCCTGCATCCTCCCTTTTGAGCCTGAGTGGTTTCAGCAGCGCGGCATCCCCCATGCCCGTTATGTCGGCAACCCCAGCGCTGTGGCCTGCGCAGGCGGCTGGTCGGCCTCTGAACTCAGGCAACAGGTCGGCGTCGCAGATGACCAACCGCTGCTGGCCCTGCTGCCCGGCAGTCGCCCGCAGGAGATCAGGCTGCATGTGCCGGTTCTGGCGCAAACGCTGCAACACATTCAGCAGAAGGTGCCGCAAATCCGCTGCATCGTTCCGATTGCCCCCGGTGTAACGACGGCATCGCTCGATCCTCTCTGGCGACTGGGAGCAGCGCCGCTGCAACGCAACCAGCCCGGTTATGCGCTGCGCGCCGATGCCGCCATTGCCGTTTCAGGCACCGCCACGCTGGAACTGGCGCTGTGGGATACGCCGACTGTATTGATCTATAAGGCCTCGCCAGTCATGATTTTTCTGGCCCGGCGACTGGCGCAAATTCAGTGCGCCGGCCTGGCCAATATTATCCTGGGTGACAAGCCTGTGATGCCGGAACTGCTGCAGGAGGCGTGTACGCCCGACAATATTGTGGCGCACCTGCTGCCGCTGTTGCGCGGCGAGGACGCCACCCGGCGCCAACGCAGCGAATGCGCCAAACTACGCACGCTGTTGGGATCTGAGCAACCCGCCGCAGGCGTGGCAAATATGGTGGATGAACTGTTGCGATCATAATCCTAGAATCCTCAGTTATCAGGTCTGAACAGGCAAACAAGGCGGTGGCAAGGCAAGAGATTGAGCTGTTTTCTGCCAGTCGCCGCGCCGCCACAGTCGCTCAATCAACCGCTTCACCCCGGCTGTTTGTCGTAGCTTGAAATATAGTTTTGTTGTGTTCTTGCCGTAATGGATACAGTGCTGACCAGCAGTTTGCCGCTCGGTGAATCCGCCGTTTTCTGGCTCAGCGTCTGCACATCCTGAATCCCAGCACGGAGAGCCGCGCATCACGCGTGAACTGTTATCGGGATACGCCGTTCTACCCTGATCACTGCAATTCCTCATTCGTAACTCCACATTCCCGGGTGCCGCCCGTGACCACCCCACGCTCTCCAGCATTACCACAAAAGGTTACACAGGCGGGTAAGGCTTCGCCTGACAAAATCAGGCGAAATTAGGCCTTGACAGAAAACCTGTTTTTATGTTATAAGCGAAAAATCCTTCGCGGGGGAGGATTGCCATGCAACCTATCCATTCTCGCATACGAATGACCAGGCTTTCCAGGTGCATAACAACCCGGTGCGCTTTGAGCCTGAAATTATTTACGCTATCTGCCGCGCTCCTGTGCGCAGCTTCCACTGCCGGGGCGGCCACAATCCTTGTCACGGCCAATGCTCCGGATGTGCTGAACGGCGCCGATACATCATGCGCCTTACGCGAAGCTATTCAGAACATCAACGATGGGGCCAACACATACGCCGATTGTGCCGCCACCGGCGCCTATGGCGTGAATGACGCCATCACCCTGCCGTCCGGCTCCTATACCAACGCCATCGCCGGCCGCCGTGAAGACCTGAATGCGACGGGCGATCTGGATATCCTCAAACCACTTACCATCACCGGAGCTACGAACACCATCATCGACGGTGGCGGCATTGATCGTGTGTTCGATATTAGCACTGCCGGCGTGGTCAAAATCGTCAGTGTCACCATCCGTAATGGGAGAAGTATCAACACTAATGCTTTGCTCGATAGAGATGGCGGCGGCATTTTGCTTCGAAATGGAACGCTCAACGTAACCAATGCCACCATCAGCGGGAATAGCGCTTTCGGCACTCCCGGCGTAACAGGCAACGGTGGCGGCATTTTAATCTTTTCCGCCGGCACAGCATCTGTCACCAACTCCACCATCAGCGGCAATACAGCGGACGCAGAGGGCGGCGGCATTGATAACGCCGGATCCCTCGCCATTACAAACTCCACCATCAGCAACAACACAATCACCGGCGCCGT
>JALUYG010000046.1 GCA_027013105.1 Mariprofundus sp. | reverse complement strand
GCCCTGACCGGCCCGGCATTCACCTGATCCAATGAGCCTCGGAATGTCGTCCGGAATATTGCGATTTGCGGCGCTGCTGGTGCTGGCGTCTGCAAGCGTCAGCATCTACCAACTGTTTG
Source organism: Mariprofundus sp. (assembly GCA_027013105.1). Classification (GTDB taxonomy): domain Bacteria; phylum Pseudomonadota; class Zetaproteobacteria; order Mariprofundales; family Mariprofundaceae; genus Mariprofundus. The sequence goes on along the minus strand of JALUYG010000046.1, from coordinate 3,881 downwards.
ACGTCGGCGAAACCTCCGATATTCAGCAGCAGTTGGTTAACTTGCAAAAAAAGCAGACGGCATTAACCGCCAAACTGGCCAAAACCGAAGCGTTGCTGTCGCTGCGCGATGCACAGATTAAAAGCATGACAGCAGAGTTGCAGCGTGACAAATCGGAGAGACAGCGCATGCAGCAGCGGCTCGATCTGTTTGACCAGGTGCTGGCCGAGCGCAAAGTGGCCGGCATCCATTTTCTCAGACCGTCCGCCTCCTGGCAGGAGCGACGCAGTATCGCCTATCAGCTGATTCTGGTGAAAGGCAACAACTATCCGCGCTGGATTATTGGCCATCTGACATTCACGGCGCTGGACAGCAAAGGCCATAGCATCTCACTTACACCCGCACAAACAGCCAGAAGCGGCTTCAAGATTGAAATGACCGAACAGACTTTTATTGAAGGGGCGTTGCCATGGCGGCAACCGTGGCAAGCCGAAACGCTGCGCATAACCCTGATCGACCACCGCGGCCGCAACAAGGGCAGTATTGAAATTCCGATAGAGCCGTCCAGACAGGCCGCCACGGAGCAACCATCATGATCAAGCCATACCTGCACTGGCAGCCCGAGATTGCCGCCTCCGCCTTTATCGCCGCATCGTCCGATATTATCGGACGCGTTAAAATCGGCGCGGACAGCAGTATCTGGTATCAGAGCGTATTGCGCGGCGATGTGCATGATATCGTGGTGGGCGAACGCTCCAACATTCAGGATCACTGCCTGCTGCACACCAGCGACGGCGTATCCCCCTGCGTGGTCGGCAACGATGTCACCGTAGGCCACCGGGTGATTCTGCACGGTTGTGAAATTCAGGATTATTGTCTGGTCGGCATGGGCTCAATCATCATGGATCAGGCGGTGCTGGAACGCGGTTGCCTGCTGGCCGCCGGTTCGCTGGTGACTGAACGCAAGGTATTAAAAGGCGGTTTCCTCTATGCCGGCGCGCCGGCGCGCCAGAAGCGCCCGCTGCGAGAAGAAGAGAAGCAGTTTCTGCAGCGCTCAGCCGCCCACTATGTCGAAGTCGCCCGCAACCACCAACATGACTAAACAGATCAAACCGCATCGATTCGCCGCTATCGACATCGGCTCCAACACCTTTCGGCTGCTGATTGCCGAACCATCCGAGGCCGGCGCGAGCCCGCCTTGGCGCACCGTCTGTTACACCCATCGCATCATTCGGCTGGGCGAAGGCCTGCACCACTCGGAGCGCCTGGCTGACGCCGCCATGCAGCGCGCCATGCAGGCGTTTTCCGAATTCGCAGCGATCATCGCACGCCATCAGGTAGCGCCCGAACATATCGCCGCCACCGCCACCGCCGCCATGCGCGAAGCAGAGAATGGCCTTCAGTTCCGTGACGCTGTGGCCGCACAAACAGGCATCGACATCCGCATCATCGATGGTAAAACCGAAGCCGGCATGTCGTTGAACGGCGCGGCCGCCGTACTACATGAGAAGACGCGACAGGATATGCTGCTGTTTGATATCGGCGGCGGCAGCACCGAATTTATCCGCGCCGCCAATGGCGCCTGCCGCGACGCCATCAGCCGCAAAATGGGTGTGGTTCGACTGGTGGAGGCGCATCTGCACAGCGATCCGCCATCACCACAGGATTACAGCGCCATGCTGGCGACCGCCGACGCCCACCTCGCTGTAGTGGAGTCCTCCTGGCCTGATCATTTGCCGCCAGCCGCACTGGTCGGCACCGCCGGCACCGTCACCACGCTGGCCGCCACCGAACTCGATTTATGCCCTTACGATGCCGAAACCATCAACAACCACCGTATGAGCCGGAAATCTTTTGAGATGCTACGCGATCGTCTGCTGGGCATGAATCAGACGGAGCGTCAGGCCATTCGCACCATCGAGGCGGGGCGCGGCGATCTGATTGTGGCCGGGCTGGCCATTATCGAAGCGGTGATGAGACGCTGGCATTATGACGCCATGACCGTTGTAGACGCCGGCCTGCTCGAAGGCGCCTGGCTGGAGATTTCCCATGCAGGCAAGGAACCACGGATGAACGCAGATAAAAGCAGAGCCCAGCTGTCAAATATCTGACCCGATCACTTCTGGCCTATCTTCTTTTAAATATTTCATTCAAAACAGAAGTTGGATTCCAAAATCCTTTCATGCCCTCTCTTTTGTCTTATTTTGTGCAAGCAAAATAAGTGTCGGCGCGCTCCTGGGCGGCGTCCATGGCTTGCTGGGCGCGATTGCGCGCTGCTTCGATATCGTCATCGGGAGCAACCGGTACCGGATCGCCGAATACAAATACGCCGCGCGTGAACGGTTGCGGGATATAAAATCGATCCCATGAGTTGACGCGCCAATGGCGCCTGGTGGCGTAGCAGATCGGCACGAACGGCAGGCCTGTTTTCATAGCCAGACGCATCGTTCCCTTTTTGACTCTCTCCCGCGGCCCTTTCGGCCCATCGGGGGTGATGCACAGATGCTTATGCTCCTCCCTGACCGCCTTGATCATCTGGCGCATCGCTTTGGCGCCGCCGCGCGTGGAGGAGCCGCGAATGGTCGGGATGCCGAGCAGATGCATGGTGTCCGCAATAAAGCCGCCATCGCGATGTTCGGAAATCAGCATATAACCGGGCCAGTCGTGGCACGCAGTACGCGGCATCATCAACATACGGGCATGCCAGAAGGCGTAGAGATAGCGCTCTTTTTGCCCCGGTTGATAGGCGTTGCCGACCACCTGCCAGCGGATGGTGTGCAGCAGAAACAGGTATATCAGCTTGATCAGGCGCGGCGCCAGCCAGATCACCAGACGATCTTTCATCTCCTATATATCGGTATCAAGCGCCGCTTCACGCGCATGGCTATCGAACTGCAAATGATAAAGCTCAGCATACAGCCCGCCCTGCTCCAGCAGTTCATCGTGCCTGCCCATCTGCACAATCTGGCCGGCATCCAGCACCACAATACGATCGGCATGGCGAATCGTGGAGAGGCGATGGGCAATCACAATCACCGTGCGCCCTTGCATGAGGCGATCGATGGCGTGCTGCACCAGCCGTTCGGATTCCGTATCGAGCGCACTGGTGGCTTCATCCAGAATCAGAATCGGCGCATCTTTGAGCAATGCCCTGGCCATCGACAGACGCTGACGCTGACCGCCGGAAAGAATCACGCCGCGCTCACCAATCATCGTATCGTAGCCTTGCGGCAGCTTTTCAATAAATTCATGCGCATTGGCGGCTCTGGCTACAGCCTCCACCTTCGCCCGATCAATGTTGTCATGACCATAGGCGATATTGTTCAGCACCGTGTCGTTGAACAGAATAATCTCCTGCGTCACCAGCGCAATCTGACTGCGCAATGAATTCTGCGTCACATCACGAACATCCATACCGTCAATCGTCAGCCGACCCGCCGTGACATCCATGAATCTGGGCACCAGGTTCACCAGAGAAGTTTTGCCTGCACCGCTGCGGCCCACAAGCGCCACGACTTCCCCGGCAGCCACCGAGAATGTGATATCATTCAGCACGGCCTTGTCGGCGCCGGAATATTTCAGGCTGACCTGCTCAAACCGAATGGCATTGGAAAAGGACGGCAGTTCGTGCGCCTGCGGACTGTCCTGCACTTCAATCGGTTCATCCAGCAGTTCAAAAATGCGCTGGCTGGCCGCCAGCCCTTGCTGAATATCATTATTGGCGCGGGATAAGCGCTTGACCGGCTCATACAACATAATCACCGCTGCCAGAAATGAGACCAGCGTGCCCGCCGTTGTTTCTCCCGACGCCACCCGCATGCCGCCATAGAGTAGCACCCCGGCAATACCGAAGCCGGCCAGCAGTTCCATAATTGGAAAGGAGAGCGCATTGACCCGAAACA
>JALUYG010000045.1 GCA_027013105.1 Mariprofundus sp. | reverse complement strand
TCGTCAATAGCCTGCCTGACCTGTTTCAATAATGACGCGTTCGATAACTTTTTGCGACGTTTACCTAAATGCTGTTTCAGACCTGCAAATGAATCGGCAGCCATCGCTTTGACCGCCGCCTGATCGAGCCCATTGGCACGAGCCAGATCCACAATATCCTGTACATCATCCTGCCAGTCAGGTTTTTTGGAATATCCGGAACCGCTGCCGTCACGCCCGAGCCTGCGAGCCGGCCCTGATAAGCGATCATAATAGCGACCGATAACATGCGACACCGACAGTCGAAACAGACGTGCAGTCTCTTGCTCCGGCATGATATCAATGGCCGGAGAATCGCCCGCTTCAAAGGCGAACTCTCGTAGCAGCCGGGCACAGATGCTATTGACCGTACCGATGTAGGCATCGGCCAGTGAACCCGCCTGCTCTCGCATATCATTAACCTGATCTCCGGCCTCACCATCCGCAGACTGCACCAGACGCTGACGAATACGCTGCTTTAATTCAGCCGCAGCCTTGTTGGTGAACGTGACCGCCATAATGCGTTCCGGCGCAATGCCGGACTTCACCGCTTCGAATACTTTTTCAGTCAGGGAATACGTTTTGCCGGAGCCGGCGCTGGCACTGATTAAATGGATATTACGCATCAGCTCCCTCCTCTTCAGCCTGATCCCGGTTCAATCCGCACAGTGCTGTATAATCACAGAGATTGCATGGCGGTGATTCATAAATCAGCCCCTGTTCATTGCATTCCTCTTCTCTCTCTTTCTCGTCAATCAGACCGGTAGCCAGCGACTCACCCTGTCGTAACTGCTTCAGTTCATGGCTATATGTCTTACGCAATCGATTCCAGCCTTCATCAAGCGATTCGTTGATTTCGACCGTATCTGCGGCAAAGGAGGGAAAGGCTGTCACCATACCCTGTTTCGGAATCAGGTAATAGGCGACCGGCTTGGGCTTGCCATCAATCATGCGCGCATAGGTGATCAGCTGGATATCGCTGCCTTTGGCGATTTTGTTGCGGTAGTAGTTCATCGCATGGGAATATTTGAAATCGATCACATGCGCCTCACCAGCCTCGTTATAGGCAATCACATCAGCTCGACCATTCACCTTGGTTCCATCCAGCCGGGTATGAATCCACTCCTCACACGCCAGCCGCACAAATCCGGCATCCTGAAAGCGATGGACAAGATCACGCGCTGCAGATGCAACACACTCACGGATGCCGGCACACTCCGCCCTGTTCTCCGGCAATAGCAGGTCCGCAGCCATTTCCGGCACTCTCTGGTCGAATGTCTCCAGCGCCCGGGCTGCAGCAACGTCCGGATCAGGTATGGAGCCTGCACTGAAAATATCTTCCAACACCTGATGCACCAGCGTACCTGTCAGTGCGCTGTCACTCTGAAAGTTCATCACATCGGATGCCGAAACATCCAGTTGCTCCAGCAGCCATTTAAACGAACAGCCGAACAGACTGCCTAGCGAGGTTGGCGATAGTTTGGCCGGTTTGTCATACAGATCGGGTTGAAATGATTTCAGCGCTGTGACTGTGCCCGTATCCAGCGGCATTGCACCTGCTAACGGCAGCTCCCGACCCAATAACTGCGGTTGATCCTGTTCGAGCAGCTGCATGGCTGAGACTGTCCGGATATTACCCGAGAGATGCGGATCTGTTTCAAGCTCGGCCCATAGCGGGTGAATAATGGTCGGGCTCCCCGCCTGTGCAGTAGTCCGGCACAGCAGCAGTTTTTTACAACGCTGCACTGCCGCTAACCAATGGTAACGCTGTCTGCACCGCTCCAGCGACGGCGCATCGAGCTCAACACCTGATGCACGCAACCAGTCCTGTTCATCCCTGCTCCAGATATTTGCCGCAGGTGAAGACTGGTCACTGAAACCCCACCAGATCAGCGTATCCACTTGGCCGGTCAATTGCGCCGCTTCATCAATCACGCCCCAGTAAGCAGCCTCGCGCACCGACGCATCGGAACGTCCGGGACCGATCACATCATCGACAATACGATCAAGCAGCGATTTACTGATCTCGCCCAGATCAGACAGAATCATACTCAGATCCCGGCAATGACCCATCGCCACCCCCGCCATCGGCATGCTCTGCTGATAACGCACCAGATGGGTGCGCAAACGTTCGACCGCCCTGATAACCAGATCTGCCGGTGCATGCTGCTCAATCTCCACCCGGTCATGTTTCAGCCAGCGATCCAGATCATCGGCAAAGGTCTGCGCCTCTGCTTTTGCCTGATCCGCATCTATGCCATCCCTGATCAGATACTCGCATTTCAGTGTTTCGATTTCCGTGATCGCTTCAGCCCACTCCTTGCTCTCCAGTCCGGGCTTTTTGGCCAGCACCTGAATCAGCCGTCTGGCTGCAAAGCCGGGAACCGGCGTTAACGGTGCAGATAACAGCGCCATGAGTTGCTCAATACGAACCGGTTTCCAGAGATTCTCCAGCACCAGCGGCAGCAGTTGCAGAATCCCTTTCTGGGCGCTCTCCTCCCCCTGCCCTGTCTGCGGCAGCCCCTGCATGGCAAGCGCCTGATCCAGCTTGCCACTCTCCTGCTGACACAGTATGGCAGTCGAACTCCTGTCAGCATCCGCATGCAGCCAACTGGCGACAACCTGAGCCAGCGGCCACTCCTGCTCAGCGGAGAGTAAGGCCACCTCCTCCAGTTGCCATGCAGTGCAATCAGCAGCATCTTCCACCGAGATTCCAGCATCCGCCAGCACAGCAAAAAGCTGCTGCCAGGGAGCCGGTAACAGGTGCAATGGTTCTGTCAGCAAAATGGAATCGATCGAAAGCGATTGAGGTTGCGCCAAAGCATCGAGGACATGTCTGAATCGATCCGGCAACCCGGCATAGGCTGACCCATCATCCAGCAATTCAACCGCAGCCAGATCGCGCAATCGGGTCGGCAAATCACCCGATTCCTGTTCTGGTTGCCAGCCATAAAGGATCAGTTCATCGCGCCATGCGAGCAGCTCACGCGCCACCGCCCATGCATCAGCCTGAAACGATTCAGCATAAAACGCCGCAGTATCGTTCAGCGCCAGCAATCGCCCCATATAACGGCGAATCCGTATCGCCTGCGGCTCCTGTTCTTCACCAAGCCCCAAGCGGGTTTCCAGCAGATCCAGCAACCCTTGCGGCCCCAGCACGACTTCCCCCAGCACAGCATGGTAACCCGGCTCAAACTCCGGCCAGTTGCCTCTGTCCAGTTGCATTCCAAATCTGATCTTCATTCACCCTCCCCCAATCGCCCAGCCACAAGGCTAGAAATCACTGATTTCACCCGCCAAACAGCTCACTGCTGATGACATCAGCAATGATAATCGCCCATGCGACATATGGTGTCGTAATGGATCGCATCCAAAACAAAGTGATACAGATAAACTCAGAGACGCCTCACAAACTCGGCTACCGTTTCAATGGCATAGTGCTCTTTCAGGCTTAGCAAATCCTGATCGCCACTGACCAGACAATCAGCGTGAGAAGCAATCAAGGCGGCCAGAACCGGAGCATCATCTGCATCGCGGGGAACAACGGCATCAACACCGTCAATATTTACAATCTCGGCATTAAATCGAAGCAATGAGACGAAGTGTTCGATCTCTTCATCCGACCAGTCGATACGCTTACGAATTTTTGGATACGCCAGCACCCGTGTAATTTCAATCAGCATCGGCTCACTCAAGACCAATTCGAAAGCGGCGCTTCGCCATGCCGATAATATTCTTCCGGGCTGACTGTCGGGCAACATCAAACCGGATAAAAAGATATTGGTATCCAGCACAACCTTCATGCCGGGTGACGCGCCGCTATGACTGCCTCCTGAAGCTCTTCAGCCAAAACATCCTCTTCGACACCATTGGCTTTACTGGCTAATTTACTACACAGGCCATCAAATTCATTTTGCATCAAGCGTATCTTTTCAAATAGCGCCATATCGACAATTGCAGCCACAGATTTTCCACTTTTTTGAATCACAATAGAATC
>JALUYG010000044.1 GCA_027013105.1 Mariprofundus sp. | reverse complement strand
GAGCGGGGTAACTTACGCTGCGTAAGCTAGTTCTACGTCGTCGTTTGCAATTATAACAAACTGCCAGCTTTTTACGGGGCCAACAACCCGACATGCGCCACAGGGTTCAGCATCTCCGTCGAAGCCAAGTCGCCCCCGTGAACCGCGCATGCTAACGGCAACATCAATAATGTCACTGGTTTATAGTGCAATTTCGCCGTCAAGCGGTATTGGTATTGTAAGTTGGCAATCAACAGGTTGGGTTTAAAGCATCGCCTGGATAATAAAACCGGCGGCAAACAGGGCGCCGACATAGTGCGATTGCAGAAAGAATGTAAAACCCCAACCCTCGCCGCAGCGCATCAAGCGTCCGCACAGGATCAACTGCAGCATCAGCGCCAGCCACCAGCCCAGCCCCACCCAGAAGCCGCCCGAACTGAACGCCGCCGCACCCAGCAATGCCACAAAGATCACAGCCAGCAGCACAATCGCCGGCACGGCTTTGTCGCCCAGCCAGATGGCCGTGGACTTGACACCGATATTGAGATCGTCATCGCGGTCGGCCAGCGCATAGGCGGTGTCGTAGGAGAGCGACCAGCAGATATTGGCGGCGAACAGCAGCCATGGAATCGGCGAGGCGATATCACCGCGTTCAGCCGCCCACGCCATCACCGCGCCCCAGCCAAAGGCCATGCCCAGCCAAGCCTGCGGAAAATGGGTATATCGTTTCAAAAAAGGATAGCAGGCGGCCAGAAAAGCTCCGACAACCGCCAGCTTCACCACCAACAACGATACCTGCAGCACCAGCAACAAGGCTAAAAGCAGCATCAGCAAAAAGCCGATCAATGCCGCGCCCGGCGCAATCCGGCCGGCGGCGATGGGGCGATCTCTGGTGCGTTCGACATGGGGATCAAATTCGCGATCAGCAAAATCGTTAATCACACAGCCAGCCGAGCGCATCAGCAACACGCCACCGACGAACACCAGTGTATTTTTCAGGCTCGGCAGCCCCGGCGCTGCGGCCAGCAATCCCCACAGTGTCGGCCACAGCAGCAACCAGTAGCCCACCGGCCGATCAATGCGCAGCAGCTGACACCAGTCCGAGAAAGAGCCCACAGGCGTATATTGCATGGCGGCAAGCCTGCTCAGGCGGAGTAGCGCCGCGCCGTGCTTTCGATGCGCTTCCACATCTCGGGATGAAACACTTCCACCACCAGCGCCCGCGTGCCGGATGGAGAGCGCAACACCGAGCGTCTGGCCCAGCGCCCATAGTGCAATCCGGCCGTATCCCCTTTCAAATCACCTTTCATATCCAGCAGCGCCACGCTTAGATCGGAACGCGACAGCGACAAGCCGCGATCCAGCAACAGATTGCCCAATGGTCGCTTACCCTCCTGCAGGTCATTCATCAGATCGGCAGGCAGCGCATCGAGCGGCAACACAGATTCCGCATCAAACATCACCGAGCCGCGATGCATCAGGGAAACGCGGCGCCGCAACACAGAGTCCGATGGATGACTGTTCAACAAAGCGGCCTCATCCACCCTGGCCTGATCGACAAATTGATCATGCAGGCGCACATCGAGCCGAATGCCGAAATGGCGCTCGAGAAACCGCGTCAACGAGCCGGCTGTCGTCAATACGGCGGCGCAATCACGGCTGACGCCAACCTCATTCGGCTTCCAGCGCCGCACCGACTGCCAATCCTGCGAATCAAGACTACCAAAAAACATGCGCGCATCATGGGCCATCATCTGTGCGGGTCAAGAGCCTGCATCCGTCCCCTTCCAATCCCGCACCAACATTTACGTGTTCACATCCAACTTGCATCATGGCCGCAAATCAGGCCGAATCGCCGCATGTCGTGTCGCATCTATATCAACAGCCAACTGAGCGTCGGCGCCACTGTCGATCTGCCGGACGATCAGGCCCATTATCTACGCAGCGTCATGCGCCTGAGTAGCGGCGATTCAATCATACTGTTCAATGGCCGGGGCGGCGAGTATCGCGGCCGCATTGAACAGCTGGGCAGGCAGCAACCCTCATGCATGATCGAATCCTTTGTCGATATCAGCCGCGAAATGCCTTGCCGGGTGCATATCGTGCAGGCCGCCTGCCGCAGCGAAAAGATCGAAACGGTATTGCAAAAAGCCACTGAGCTGGGCGCAGCCAGCTTTCAGGTGGTCAGGAGCGAACGCTCCTCGCTAAAACTGGATGGTGCAAAACGCATCAAACGCATTCAACGCTGGCAAAAAATCATTATTGAAGCAGCCGAACAGAGCGGCCGCACAGCGGCGCCGAGCATCGAGTGGCGCAACGGACTGAGTGACATAGCACAGCAAGGCGCATGCTTCATCCTGCATCCGGATGCAACGCACAACTGGCCGCAGCAGCGGGACGCCATCACCAAGGCGCCCTCGATTACCCTGGCCATCGGCCCTGAAGGCGGATGGAGCATTCGCGATACGGAACAGTTATCGCATGCCGGCTTTCAACCGCTCCGCTTCGGTCCGCGCATCATGCGCACGGAAACTGCCGCCCCTGCCCTGCTGGCCGCCATTCAGTCGGTTATGGAAGCGTGATGGCGGATGGGCCTATATAAGATACTGAAAGCGAAAAATTACATTTCGCACCCACCGGCGGGCTCCCTGTACAACATTTCCATTGCCATCGAACAGGGCAATCGCATTAAAATTCCTTTTCCATGCACGCGCTATCTCGTCGTTTGACTCAGGTAATATGCCGACAAAATCAGTGGTGCCATCCAGAACTTTAGACGTCTATTTGGACTTGATGAAAAGGCAATAAACAGTTTAATAACAGTGGTTTACATTGTGTTTATGTGGTAGGGTAATTGCATGAAATCATCCACTATTCCAACGACTTCCATCATCTCACACTTCTCATCTATTGAAGACCCTCGCATTGACCGCCGCAAACAACATGAGCTCAAGGACATCATTTTCATCACGCTTTGTGCCACGATTTGTGGTGCTGACAGCTGGGTGGCCATTGAAACGTTTGGTAAGGCAAAAGAGGCATGGTTTACCCAAGTCTTATCGCTGAAAAATGGCATTCCCTCTCATGATACGTTCGGTTATGTGTTTGCACTGATTGATACCGAGGAGTTCAGTCGCTGTTTTAGCCGATGGGTGGCTGATCTGAGTAAGCTGTGCGATGGTGAAGTCATTGGCATCGATGGAAAGTGCCTGCGACGAAGCCTTGATATGGCTTCCAACAAGGCTGCGATTTATATGGTCAGTGCATGGGCTTCGCAGAATCACTTGGTGTTGGGGCAACAACGCGTCGATGAAAAATCGAATGAAATCACAGCCATCCCCAAGTTATTGATGCAATTGGATATTGCTGGTGCAGTAGTCACCATCGATGCGATGGGGTGTCAGACCAAGGTGGCTGCTGATATTATCGATCGTGGTGCAGACTACATGCTAAGTCTTAAGGGTAATCAGGGCACATTACACGACGATGTGCAGCTGTTTTTTGAGTCGGCAGAGACCTCGCCGCCTATCGGCTTTAAAAGCGTTGATGGTGGTCATGGGCGCATTGAAACAAGATCGGTTCGCTCATCATCTGAGCTGGATTGGTTGAAAGCGCGTCATCCCGGTTGGAAAGGCATGCGTAGTATTGTTGCAGTGACAAGCCAGCGTGAATGCAATGGAAAAAACAGCGAAGAAACACGTTATTTTATCAGTAGTTTGGATGCATCCAGTCCGAAACGATTGGGGCAAGTCGTGCGATCCCACTGGGGTATTGAGAATAACCTACATTGGGTGCTCGATTACGCTTTTGATGAGGATTCCCAACGCATGCGGAAGGGTAATAGTGCTGCCAATATGGCTGTTATGCGGCATATCGCACTGAATCTCATCAAGGCGGATAACACCTCAAAAATCGGAATCAAAAACAGAAGACTCAAAGCAGGATGGGACAATGATTATCTAATAGCTCTACTGATCGGGGAAAGTTGATTTTAATGCGATTGCCCTGATTACAAGTCAGATTTCACTGGAAGTACGGCTTCAGCCGTGCCGGAGATGCGCGACTGAAGTCG
>JALUYG010000043.1 GCA_027013105.1 Mariprofundus sp. | reverse complement strand
GACAGTTGTGGCCGATAGCGATACTCAGGCATATCGGGTGCGCATGAGCGGATTTGCCAGCAAAAGCGATGCGCAGGATTGCAAAAAACTGCTGTTGACCACGACGAGTATTCACGATGAACATATTCGTCTGGTTGCTCCCGATCAAACATCTCAAAACAGCCGGGGCCAGAGTGCGTCGGTGTCCGCTTTGTCTGGCTTGCAGACTGATCATCCATTGCATCTCGTGCAGTTTGAGGATGCTGCCGGGCAGCGTGCGCCGGGAATGTCGCTTGCTGAGGCCATTCGTTATGGTTTGAGTCATAATGTACAATATCGTGAACAGGTGTCGCAGTTGCCGGTGCTCGATCTGGATGTAGAGGCGGCATCTGATCCGTTTGGCGTGCGCTCAACGATCGCATCATCATCCAATCAACGGGTCGGTTCCGAACTGGGGCGTGAATATCGCCTCAGTGTGAACAAGAAATTCGGCCTCGGCACGGATGTCGGCGTCGGCCTCGGCACATCACGGTTTGGCGGCCAGTCATTGAGCGAAGCCAGTCTGACCATTAATCAACCGCTGCTCAAGGGGAGGGGGACGCTGGTCAACAGCATCGGCATCGAAGAGGCGAAGCAGAACAGGTTGAAACAACGAAACCTGATTCATGCCCGGCAGCAGCAGTTGATCCTGGATATCATTACAGCCTATGAACGCACTGTGTTGCAGAAACAGTCCATGCGTATCCATGAGACCACCATCAAACACAGCAAAACCATGCTCGATGCGGCCAATGCCAAATTTAAATTCGGCATGGTGTCCCGCATGGATGTATTCAGAGCGGAACTGCAGATGCTTGAGGCCGAGGAGGCGCTTGCCTCCGCCCAGAGCGCCTATGCGAAATCGCTGGATGATCTGAAGCTGCTACTTGGCGCATCTTTGGACGACGACATTCATCTGTCAGACCCGATTCGATATCAGCCGGTCACGATACAGAGCGACGAAAAGCTGGTGAGGCGCGCTCTGGACTCCAGTCAGGAGCTGGCTAACCTGAAAATAGAGCAGGAGATGCGAGCCAAGAGAATCGAGGTGGCCAAAAACAATCTGTTGCCACAACTCGATATCAGTTTTCAGGTGACCAAGTCGGGTACAGCGGCGACGTTTGCGAAAAGCACCCGGTTGAATGACACCCGTTTTGGTATTGGTCTTTCGGGCAGCCCGCAATTCAGCCATGGCGCTGAAAAAGCCCGCTACAGGCGAGAGTTGCTGGCGCACGACTTCGCCTTGCGCAAATATCAGCAGACAGAACAACAGATTCGCAGCAATGTGCGGGAGAGGATACGCCAGATCAGGCAGGGAGAACAACGAATCCAACTTAGGAAGCGGAGCATGGATGCGGCCGAAAAGCAGAAGCAGTATGCGCAGGTGCGTTATCAGAAGGGGCTGGTGGATAATGCCGCCGTGGTGGATGCCGAAAAGAGTCTGGTGTCAGCCAGAATTGGCTATTTGCAGGCGGTGGTGGATTATAACATTGCCGTCAATGCCCTGTATAAGGAGACAGACCAGTTGAACGCGCACTGGCAGCAGCAGCCATGATGGTGCAACTCAAACAGTACAGGTGGGTTGTCGCCGCCACGCTGGTTGTGCTCGGTTTGTTGCTGTTATTGCGTAGCCAGCATCAGGGTGAGGATGGCCTGCTGTTGTACACGGTCAAAGCCGCTCCGTTTTCCAGCAAGGTGGTGGAAAGCGGCGTATTGCGTTCAATGAACTCGATCACCATCTCATCCAGCCTGCCGAGCAATCGCGCCAAAATCATCAAACTGGTGCGGGAAGGAAAATATGTCAACAAGGGCGACCTGCTGGTCGAATTTGATGATGAACCGCTGTTGAAGGATAAGCAGAAAACGGAGGCGGATATCCACGAACTGGAGGGGCTGCTCAAACAGGCGGCTGAAGAGTATCGCCTGCAGCGCCTGGAGAATGATAAAACGCTGGCGGCCATTGCCCACGATATCAAGATGCTAAAACTGGAAAACAGGAACAATCGCGAAGGCGACCTGCAGGTTAGAAAGCGGGAGCTGATGGGTAGCCTGTCCGATGCCAGAAATGAGTGGCAGCAGGCGAAAACGGACTATGAGGATGTGAAGGCGCTACTCAAGGACGGGTTTGTCACCAAAAATGAGGTGGAGCAGGCCCGCATTAAAATGCTGCATGCCAAAAACGCCTATCAACTGCAGCAGAAGAAGATTCAGGTTCTGAACAATATTGCCATTCCGGCTGAAAATCAGAAGGCGGAGTCTGAAGTTTCAAAGCGCGAAAAGGATCTGGAGCGACAGAAAAAAATGGCGTCGATGTCGTTGCTGCGTAGCCAGGCGGTGATTGAGCGTACGCAGGCCAAGTTGAATGCCAGGCGTGCTGCGTTGGCGCAGACTGAAAAGTATTTAAAGCAGGTGCGCATTTTGGCCCCGGCTTCCGGGTTCGTGATTTTCAGGGAAGTGCCGATTCTGACGGAACGGCGCAAGGTGCATGTGGGTGATTCCGTGTGGACCAATCAAGGCTTTATGGTGTTGCCGGATATCAGCAAGATGGCGGTAGAGATCAAGGTGCGCGAGGTGGATATTCACAAGGTGAAAATCGGGCAGGCGGCGGTCATTCAGCTGGATTCGTACCCCGATTTGAAACTTGCCGGCTCTGTCGCTTCCATCGGGGCGATTGCTGAATCGGATGCCAAATACCGGGGCGGCAAGTTTTTTCGCGTGAATGTGCTGATTCGGGACGCCGATCAGCGAATGCGACCGGGCATGACAGCGCGCACGGAAATTTCAGCGGGTAGCTATGACAGCATTTTGCAGATTCCACTTAATGCCGTATTCAGCAAGAAGGGCAAAGACTATTGCTACGTATGGAACGACGGGGAAGCGCAGGCGCGCAGTATTGAAACAGGTGTCAGCAACGATAATTTTGTGGTGATTCACAAGGGACTGAGGGCAGGTGAACAGGTGCTGCTGGCCGCACCGGATGGTGTCAACCTCGAACAATGATTCGAACCGAAAGCCTGCACAGGGTATATCGCAAGGGCGAAGTATCGGTCTCAGCCCTGAGCGATATCACGCTGCGTATCGAAGCGGGCGAATTTGTCGCCGTCACCGGTGCATCTGGCTCCGGCAAGTCGACACTGTTGAATGTGCTGGGTTGCCTGGATCAGCCGACTGCCGGCAGTTATCGGATCAATGGTCAGGATGTGTCGATGCTGGCCGATCAGGAGCTGTCTGCCATCCGGAATCGTGAAATCGGTTTTGTATTTCAGTCTTTTAACCTGATACCGCATCTGAATGTGCTGGAAAATATCGAGATCCCGCTGTTTTATCATGGTGTTCCGAGGCGCGAACGACGTCGCCGCTGTATCGAACTGATCGACCGGGTCGGTTTGCGTGAGCGCATCACGCACGCCTCATCGGAACTCTCCGGCGGCGAATGCCAACGGGTGGCCATTGCCCGCGCCGTGGCCAATGCGCCGGCCATTATTCTGGCCGATGAGCCGACCGGCAACCTGGACCGGGACACCGGCAAAGAGATCATGGCGCTGTTTCAGGAGATGCATGCATCGGGTAAAACATTGATTATCGTAACCCACGATATGCAAATCGCCTCTTATGCCGATCGTATCATCCGGCTGGACGGAGGTCGTCTGGATGAGAACGGGCAGGATGATAGCTAACCTGTTCAGGTTTATCCCTGTCGCACTGCAGTCGATACAGACGCGCCGATTGCAGTCGGCTTTGAGTATGCTGGGCATTATCATCGGCGTCGGCGCAGTGATCGGCGCCTTTTCGATTATTGAAGGCGGGCGGGCGGAAATGCTGCAAAAGATCCGCCAACTCGGCGCCAACCAGTTGAATATCCAGAACCTGAATGCCGAAGAATCGAGCATGCTGGCGGCGCAGCACAATCCGTCTCGTGGCCTGACGCTGCTGGATATGGACTATATCCACCGCGAACTGGCTGCCTATATCGGTCATATTGCACCGGTTGTGAAAGAGACCCGGATCATTCGGCATCAGGCTAAAGTGGCCGAGGTGAGCGTGCTGGGGAC
>JALUYG010000042.1 GCA_027013105.1 Mariprofundus sp. | reverse complement strand
CGCATGCTGCACGCCCCACACCCGGTGCAACCAGCAGAGGAGAACAGATTTCAGCAGAACGGCTGGTGCAGCAGTCAGCGCAACAATCACCCCAGTCCGCACCAGATACACTGGATACGCAAACCACGCTCTCCACAGGTCGACCGGATGCGCATCAGGCGCAACAGGGTAAACATACACAGACCCAACAGAACAGCATGAACATATCGGCAGTGACCAATATGGCTGCCAGCACATCCGACACATCGTTGACGGACTCCGGCTCGAACGCTTCCAACCAGGGCAACCATCAGGATGGCAGTCATATTCAGATCCTGGCCAGCGACAGCAAATCGGCGGCGACATCAGCACCGGCGCACACGCAATTCCAGCACTACATGAGTGACAAAACAGCGCCCACGATGACCCTGTTCGACAGCATGACCCATATCGCCCAGGCGGCCAAAAAAGGAAAAAGCCAGCTGGATATCCAGCTCGAACCGGCCAATCTCGGCAAGATCCAGATCTCATTGCAGAGCGATGCGGCCAAACAGTTGCATGTGCATATGGTCGTGGATCAGTCCGCCACCCGGCAACTCATCGATCAGCAGTTACCCGTGTTAAAGCAGGCACTGGCACAGCAAGGCTTTGACCTCTCCGGTTTTTCCATGGGATCGCAAAACCAGCACCCTTCGTCCGGCGGCGATCACGCACATACCCAGAAAGGCCACACAATGACCGCCGGCCCGACCGGCAGCGCAATTGAATCCGCCACCACGCCTGTCAGCGCCGACATCAACCGCACAGCCAGCAATGCCGGCCTGAGCATCAGGATATAAGGAGCCGATCATGCTAACCCCTTCAGTCACCTCATCAGCACCACACGCGGCCAAACGCACCAGCCAGGCGGATCTGGGTAAAAAGGATATTTTCCTCAAACTGCTGGTGGCTCAGATGCAATATCAGAACCCGCTCAAGCCGCAGGATCCGACCCAGATGTCGGCCCAGCTGGCCCAGTTCAACATGGTGGACCAGCAGACCAAGAGCAACAAGTTACTGGAGCAGCTTGTCAATGCCGGCGGGTCGTCGGCCAGCCAGCCACTATCCGGCGCCGGCTATCTTGGCCACACCGTCACCATCAAACAGAACGATATTTTCTACAACGGCGGCAATCAGCAATTTTCCGCCGTACTGGACGGGCCGGCCGCACAGGCGGTGGTCTCTATTCTGGACAGCAACGGTAAACCGGTACGCACGATAAACCTGAACAACCTTGCCGCCGGCGCCAACCCCATCACATGGGATGGCAAAACCGACACAGGCGCCACAGCGCCGCAAGGGCGCTACTCGATTCAGATCAGTGCCAGTAATCTGAATGGCGGCACGGTCGGCAGCGCTATTCAGCGATCCGGCATCGTCGATGCCGTTCGTTTCACCGCTTCAGGCACGCAACTGATGGTCGGCGGCATCCCCGCCCCCATCACAGATATTACAGAAATCCGTTTGTAAACGGGATCACACAAGGAGTAAATCATGGGTATTTATAATGCACTTTTCATCGGCGCTTCCGGCCTTTCATCATTTGGCGAGGCGGTGCGCGTGGTTGGCGATAATATCTCCAACGTCAATTCGCTCGGCTTCAAGAGCCAGAATGTCAACTTCTCGGACGTACTGTCCCAGACTGTCGGCGTCACCCGTTCCAATATCGCCAATCAGGTGGGTAACGGCGTGCGCATCGGTTCGATCACCCGCGATCAGCAGCAGGGGTCGCTACAGAACACCACCAGCCCGACCGATATGGCCATCAACGGCAACGGCCTGTTCGCCATGCGCGACCCGGCCACCAACGGACTGACCTACACCCGGGCCGGCGCTTTTATTCTGGATAAAAACTTCAACCTGATTGATGGTCAGGGCAATATTGTACAGGGATTCAAGGTGGATGACATCACCGGCAAGGCGGTTGGCAATGTCGGAGACATCACCTTCTCCAACCTGGCCGCTCAGGCCAAGGCCACCACCGGCGTGACAGTCGGCGTCACACTGGATTCAAACGCCACCCTGCTGCCCACCGGCACCACTTTCGACCCCGCCAACCCATCCACTTTCCACTACAAAACAGAGGCCAATATTTTCGACTCTCTCGGCCAGACTCATGCTGTCAGCCTGCAATTCACCAAGGTCGGGCAAGACTCCGCCGGCAACATCGTCTGGGACTGGCATG
Source organism: Mariprofundus sp. (assembly GCA_027013105.1). Taxonomy (GTDB): domain Bacteria; phylum Pseudomonadota; class Zetaproteobacteria; order Mariprofundales; family Mariprofundaceae; genus Mariprofundus. Next base: position 1,869 of record JALUYG010000042.1, on the reverse strand, counting down.
CTTCAGTGGATGGCGGCGAACTCACTGGCGGAACAGCAGGCACCCCCACCGAAATAGGCGCGCCGACCGCATCCACCATCGCCGGCGGCGTGGTCACGCCGGGCACTCAGAGCCTGGTGTTCGGACCCAGCGGTGAACTGGTTAAGGAAAATTCACCGGCGCTCACCATTAACTGGGCCAACGCCACGCCAAGCACCGTGGCCATGAACTATGGCAACGCTGCCGGCCAGGGCACGCTCTATCCGGTCGCCACTGCCGATGCACAGGGCATCACCGGCACAGGCCTGGATGGCACGGTGCAGATGGCCGGCAGTTTCGCCACCCGGCAGATGACCCGCGACGGTTTCGCAGCCGGCTTCCTGGACAAACTGGAAACGGACTCATCCGGCAAGATATTCGGCGTATTCACCAACGGCCAGCGCCGCGCCCTGTTTCAGGTGGCATTGGCCAACTTCCCCAACGATGCCGTGCTAAGCCATAACGGCAACAACCTGTTAAAGGAGACCATCGCATCCGGCTCGCCTGTACTGGGGCTGCCCGGCGCTGGCGGCATGGGCACGATATCCCCGTTCGCACTGGAACAGTCCAATGTGGATCTGGCCGCCGAATTTGTGAAGCTGATCGTGGTGCAACGTGGTTATGAAGCCAACTCGAAAACCATTCTGACAACCGATCAGATGCTGTCATCGCTGATGCAGGTTAAACGGTAATCATCTGACGATAGCATAGCTGCATCCCCGGCCGACAGACGCCACCGGCAAGGGCGGGAGGATCACTTCCCGCCCTTGCCGGTGGGCGCCTCCATCAAACGCCAAAATCGCTATTTACAAATCCATCGGGTCTTGGCACTGTGCCGCGCCCTCTGGCAACGCAGCAGTTTTTATCACCTGCCGCCGCCATAATTTCCCGATGGAGAGATGAATGACCAAGTTAATTCTATCTGCCGGCGCAGCACTGTTCTGCTGGAGCGCCGGCGCCTGCGCCGGCGTCATCACTTCAGCCGGCTCCACCACGGTGCAACCGGCCATGAAGGCGTGCGCAAAAGCTTATAAAAAAACGCATCCGAACATACAATTTATCATTGCCGGCGGTGGTTCCGGCAAAGGCGTAAAAACCATCGGGCGCGGCAAAGTTGATATCGGACGCGCCTCGCGCGCCATCAAAGCCAAAGAGCTGGCCAAATACCCGGACATGAAAACATTCAAGATCGGCACCGACGGCGTCGCTCTGGTGGTCAACAAAGCCAATCCGCTCGCCTCGATCTCATCCGATCAGGTCGAGAAGCTTTTTACCGGCGCCATCGGCAACTGGAAAGAGCTGGGCGGTGATGACGCTGCAGTCCACCTGATCTCCCTGGGCGCCGAGCACGGCACCTATGAGCTGTTCAGCAAACGCTTCCATTTGGAAGGCGTGGAACAGGATGGCAACCTGATTTTTGGGCAGGGGCATGCCTGGATCGCCTTTTCACAGGATATCGCGCTCAACAAACTCGCCCATGACAGCCATGCCATCACCTTCGCATCGGTCGGCATCGCCAGCGACTACGCCAAAAACAGCGATGTAAAAGTACTGCCGCTGGATGGCGTGGAGCCAACCGCAGCGCATGTTGCCGATGGCGAATACCGTTTATCGCGCCCTTTGCTGGTGATGACAAAAGGCGAGCCGCAAGGCGAAATCAAAGATTTTATCGACTATATGCAGGCAGCCGAATGCCAGGCTATCGTCAAAAAACTTGGCTATATCCCCGTTCGTTAAGGAAGCTGGAGCTTCCGAGCCGGCCATGGGTGGCCGGCGCCCTTAATTTATCAGGATTCAGGAGAAAATCATGCGCACAATCATCGCTATGTTCATCATGCTGGCAGCCATCAC
>JALUYG010000041.1 GCA_027013105.1 Mariprofundus sp. | reverse complement strand
GGCCGGCTTCGCCAGCCCGGCCACCGAGGCGCTGGGCGATGCCATCACCATTGATGAGTATCTGGTGGCGCACCCCTCCTGCACGGTGCTGGTTGAGGTGCGCGGCGATTCGATGATGGATGCAGGTATTCATGATGGCGACTTTCTGATTGTCGAGCGCAAGGCTAATCCGGATATCGGCAAGATCGTGGTGGCCATTGTGGATGGCGATTTCACCATTAAATATCTGCGCTCCGGTGCCAGGGGGCTGTTTCTGGAGCCTGCCAATGCGGACTATCCCGATATCTATCCGGAAACGTCGCTGGATATCTACGGCGAAGTGGTGGGTCAGTTCCGGAAGTTTTGAATTGATTTGAAATGGCGGCGAGGTAATCTGCAGCTCCTTTTTAAACATGAAACAAATAACGCATTTGCATGGACTTTTTCCATCCTGTGGTCATGTTTCATTTCACAGGATGGAAAAAGTCCATGTGCGTTGACCTATGATTTGGAGTGAAGCATGAGCATTGAAGATCAGATTGCCGGATTCAGGACGCGCGCTGAGGATTATAGCCAGCGGCTGGATGCCATGCGGAGGTCGCTTTGACGTTGATGCCAAAGAGGAGGATCTGCGCGAGCTGAACGCGCGCATTGAAGATCCCACCCTGTGGGATGATCAGGCCGAAGCGCAGCGGCTGATGCAGGAGCGCGCCCGGCTGGAGAAAGTGCTGAATGATTACAAGCAGGCGGCCAGCGAACTCGATGATGCCAGCACCCTGTTTGAGATGGGCGCCGAGGAGCAGGATCGCGATTCGCAGATTGAGGCGGTGGAGATGCTGGACGGCGTTCAGTCGGCGATCGAAGCGCTGGAACTGGCGCAGATGCTGGGCGGCGAGACCGATGCCGAATCGGCCTTTCTCGATATTAATGCAGGTTCCGGCGGCACCGAAGCGCAGGACTGGGCCGAGATGCTGCTGCGCATGTATCTGCGCTGGGCCGAGCGCAAGGGCTTCAAGACCGAGCTGATGGAGTGCACCGCCGGTGAAGAGGCGGGCATTAAATCGGCCACAGTGTCGGTCAAGGGCGAATATGCTTACGGCTTTCTGAAAGCGGAGATCGGCGTGCATCGTCTGGTGCGCAAATCGCCGTTCGATTCCGGCAACCGTCGCCACACCTCGTTCGCCTCTGTATTCGCCTACCCCGATATCGACCGCGATATCGATATCGAGATCGATCCGGCCGATGTGCGCACCGATACCTATCGCGCATCCGGCGCCGGCGGCCAGCATGTCAACAAAACCGATTCCGCCGTGCGTCTGACCCATATCCCGACAGGGGTGGTGGTGCAGTGCCAGAATGATCGCTCACAGCATAAAAATCGCGATGCCTGCTGGAAAATGCTCAAGGCGCGGCTGTATGAACTGGAGATCGAAAAGCAGCAGTCGGAAAAACAGGCCATGGAAGATACCAAGACCGACATCGGCTGGGGCCACCAGATTCGCTCCTATGTGCTGGATCAGTCACGCATCAAGGATCTGCGCACAGGCATGGAGACTGGCAATACGCAGGCTTTCCTTGATGGTGATATTGACGCCTTCATTCAGGCCGAACTCATGGGCATCCGTCGCGGCGATAACAGCGAATAGTTATTAAAACAGCGACGCAGATATGCGCAGATAAAAGCACATGAAAATACTGAGATGTGTTTTGCCTCACAGATGCGACCTTACTGGAGCATGCGGAACACTATAATAAGACCAACACTCTTATATTGGCAAAGTGAAATAACATTTCGTTCTTTGTTTTTATCTGCGTCCACCTGCGTTTATCTGTGTCTAAAATTTCAGTCAATGCCGACGATGTGTTCAGGGCGAACGGGGGACTCGGCTTCAAAGAATGAGAACAGGTGTCCGGCGCAATCGCGGCAGCTGATGAGAGAGCCGACGCCCGGAATATAGACTTCCGGCCGGGCGATAGCGCCGCCGCCCTCTATAAATTGTGCTGCCACAGCTTCGATCGACGCGACTTCAGTGACGTTTTTCACACCCTCGCTATGGATGCGGGTGAAATCGAACGGAGCCTCGCGCAAGGAAGAGACCAGCCAGTCTGTTTTTGAGTGTTGCTGCTGGCCCCGGCCCGGATTGGCGCGCTGCTCGCTGTTGCCTGGGTTGGAAAAGTTCATGATCAGCATATCAAGCTCCTCTTGTTGCTGTCTTAACATCTCTATCGGCTAAAATGGGTCGTCCCTAAAATTAAATAGTAACACCGATGCCCCTGGGTGGCCACTATATTGAATGACGCCATGGCCTGCGGCCGATTACAACGACAGCGTTAAACCGTTAATTTTCAGCCATGCTTTGGCTTCCCGGTAATCGGGAAAAACGGCATAAACCTGCTGCCAGAAGGCGCGTGAATGGTTGGGGTGGAGCAGATGACACAACTCATGCACGAGCACATAATCCACCACCCATGCCGGCGCCATGATTAAGCGCCAGTTGAGATAGACTCTGCCATCGTGGTGGCAACTGCCCCAGCGGCTTTTGTAGGCTTTGACGCCGATCAGTTGCGGCTGCTTGCCGATGGTGCTGGCGAAAAACAGAGCCCGGTTGCTGAAATGCGCTTCGGCCTGACGGCGATACCAGCGGCTGATTTGCCGCTTTGTTGTTGCCGGTTTCGGCGTGGGGTGAGAGACCAATAGTTCATGCCCGTGAAGCAGAATGGCGCGTTTACCCTGTTGCAAGCGTAGCGTATAGGATTCGCCGAGCAGGTAGAATTGTTCACCAGCCCGAAATGTTTTGGCAACATAGTCGGCTCTGACTTCCCGGTTGAAATGCAGTTTTTTGTCAATCCAGGCGCGTTTTTGCCGGATGAATGCATCAATCAGGCTGACAGGCATGCGGCTCGGCGCCAGCACTTCCACACGATTATCCGGCCTGATGACGATACTGGCAGTTTTCCGCCTCGGCCTGCGAATAATGGCATAGTCGATTGTTGTCATTTTGAAACAGTCAAAATTTAGACACAGATGGACGCGGATACACGCAGATAAGAGTCAAAAGCAGAAATGCGCCTGTGGGGCAGGAAATATAGCATGAAGAGACGCGTGCATACCCCGACTATTTTCGTCCGGGTTTTATCTGCGTTCATCTGTGTGCATCTGTGGCTTAAGATTTTTAAGGTTTAATGATGTGGTGGGCATCGCAGTATTGGCAGGAGACTGTGACCTGTCCGGATTCATCGGCCAGTTCCGCCAGTTGTTCGGCGGGCAGATTTTTTATGGCTTCAGCCATCTTTTCGGGGCTGCAGTCGCACTGGTAGCGATAATCGTCGCGACCGGCCACTTTGCATCGCAAGCTGTCAAAGTAACCCAGCAACGATTCGGGCGTTTCTTCCTGCAGCGCGACAGTCGGGATTTTGGCCATCGTTTCGACCGCCTTGAACCAGCGGTCGTCATCGCAGCCCGGCATCGCTTCAATCATGATGGCCAGATCGTTGTGTAAAATAATATCGGCGCGGATCTGCACCGACTGGTGGAGATAGTGAATCAGGTGATCGGCCAGAAAGTCGGAATCGTGTTCTATGGTCGAGATGTAAGGCTCGCCGACGCCCAGATCGCGCACGGTAGAAAGCCGGATCGGCTTGCCCAGCCAGTCGCTGATGCCATCCGGGCCGGCGTGCGGAGCGGGGGAGTGATGCAGCACTGTCCGATCTTCCCGCCAGTTGATATAACCGCGCACCGCGCCGCGTCGCGCTTCCACCAGAATGCGCTGCAGCGGGGCAGGGACGGTGGCATCCAGCTGCAGCACCTGACGCATGCCGCCCTTGCTGATCGATAATAACAGGATGGCGGCCAACAGGCTCTGGTCGAACAGGCTGGCGACTGGCCCGTTCAGGCCGTGCATCCGATTGGCTTCGGCGAACAGCCGTTCGGCGCGAATCACAACGCCCCGGCAATGCGCCTCCGGCAGCAGAAATCGGATCAGTTGATCGCTGTTTGTAACCATCTGTGAACCTCGGGGAGAGAATTGAAGCAGGCCGATGCGCCGACCTCGGTGAGTTCTTCGGCTGTGAATGCGTCGCACATCCCCAGCCCGCAACTGCCGGCGCGGGTGGCCGATTTCATATCGGCGATGCCATCGCCAACCATGACACTCTCTTGCGGCGTCACGCCGAGCTGTTCGCAGGCCAGCAGAATCGGAGCCGGATCGGGTTTTCCGGGTCGGCCATCTATTTTGCCGATGATGGCGTCAAAGTAGCTTGTCCAGCCCAACTTGCCCAGTTGCGCTTCGGCGCGCATCTGACTCTTGCTGGTGACGATGGCGGCCGGAATGGCGCAATCCTGTAGCCATTGAAACAGCGTTTCCGCGCCATCCAGCGGCCTGATTTGATCCAGATAGTCCTCATCGTGGATCTCCAGAAAACGGGCTGCGGCCTCTTCCCTGCGCTCGCCGAACAGTGTTTTCATGCTGCAATCGCCTTTGCCGGTATGCCGCTTCACCTCTTCGGGCGTCATCTGCGGCAGGCCGAATTCGCGAAAGGTCTGGTTCAGCGCCCGGATGATCGGCGGGAAGGCATCGACAATGGTGCCGTCCATGTCCAACAATACGGCCTTAACGCGCATGGCGTTTCAGTTTGTCGAACTCATCCAGCAGCCAGCGGCGCAGCTTAATAGCCATCTGGCCGGGCTTACCCGTGCCGACTGCTTCTCCATTGATATGGCAGACCGGCATGACGGCGTTGGTGGTGCTGCTCATCATGCACTCTGTCAGACCGGATTCGCTCAACTTCCACGGCCGCTCTTCAACGCTGACGCCGTGCGCTTTGGCCACTTTTAAGACCATTCTTCGGGTAATGCCGCCCAGCACCTGATGATCGAGCGGGTGGGTGACCAGCGCGCCGTTAATGGCGGCGAAACAGTTGGTGGCGCAGCCTTCCAACAGATGCCCGTCTGCATCCAGCCAGAAGGTTTCATCGGCGCCGCGATAAGCCGCCTCCTGCTTTCCGATGACGCTGGCCAGCAGGGCGATGGATTTGATGTCGCAGCGTTTCCAGCGCATATCTTCGAGCGTGATGGCATTGACGCCGGCGGAAATTTTCTCTGCCGACGGCATGGGCAGATGGCGCGATGTGATTACCATGGTCGGCGTCAGTTCAGCTCCGGGCAGGTGCGCGCGCGGAGCGACGCCGCGCGTGAGTTGCACATAGATCATGGCGTCGTCGAAGGGGTTATGGTTGTAGGTCTGCTCAATCAGGCTGGTCAGTTCCGACAGCGTCATCGGCAGGTCGATGTTGATGCTGTTGGCCGAGCGTTGCAGGCGCTGCAGGTGCGCATCCATATCGAGAAATGTGCCGCCGAAACAGGCGATGACTTCATAGACCCCATCGGCAAATTGAAAGCCTCGATCCTCGATGTGAATGGTCGCTTCATCCAGAGGCAGGAAGCGGCCATTCACCCACGCCGTCAGTGTCATGAAAAGAGCAGCCCCGGCCTACTTGCCCGAACCTGAATCGTCTGAATCCGAGTCGTCTTTCATCAGATCGCCGGTGGCGTTGCGTATCCACAGGCGCAACCCGTCCCACTGCCTGCTGATCCAGGATGCCTCATCCACAGCGCGGGCGGCCACCATCGGAAACGAGCGAATCACCTTGCCGTTGCTGTCGCGGCTGCCGATCACGGCATCAATAGCACCCAGTTTTTGCCCTTTTCTGATCGGCGCCTTCAGCGGTGAATCGTAACGCAGGTGAAAGGAGAGCGATGATTCACTGCCCTTGGGCACGGTCACCCAGATTGGCAGGGCGGGCTTCAGCCAGAGGTGATTTTCCGTACCGCCGAATATTTCAACCTGGCGGCGAATTGCGTGCTCGGAAGGGCGGGTGGTGGTGAAGTTTCTCAGGCCGAACTGCAGCAGGATTTTGGTCTGCTGGGCGCGGGCGCGGTCGGATTTGGTGCCGAACACGGCGGCGATAAAACGGGTGGTGTTCTTTTCAGCTGAGCCGACCAGACAGTAACCGGCTTCCTGCGTATGGCCGGTTTTAATGCCGTCGGCTTCCGGCAGACTCCATAGCAGACGGTTGCGGTTGGGCTGGGTGCGGTTGTCGAAGGTGTAGCTCTTCTCGCCAAACAGTTTGTACTGATCGGGAAAATCGCGCCACAGGGCGGCGCCGACAATGGCCATATCCATGGCGGAACTGTAGTGCCCCTTGGTGGGGAAACCGGTGGGGTTGACAAAGTGGCTGTGCAGCATACCCAGTTCGCGGGCCTTGTCATTCATGCGCGCGGCGAACGCCTCCTGGCTGCCGTCCATATGTTCGGCCAGCGCGATACAGGCGTCGTTGCCCGACAGCGTGGCGATGCCGTGCAGCAGTTCGCTGACTTTCGGATGCATGCGCGGCTCCAGAAACATGGTGCTGCCGCCAATTTTCCAGGCTGTTTTGCTGACGCTGACGCGCGCCTCCGGATCCAGACGACCCTTCTTAATCGCTTCAAAGGCGAGGTAGAGGGTCATCATCTTGGTCAGGCTGGCCGGCGGTAACTCCTTGTCGGCATTGTGTTCGGCGATGATCTGGCCGGAGCGGGCGTCAATCATGGCCCACGCTTTGGCCTCAATATTCGGCGATTTGGGCCACGGGCTCGCCACTGCCGTGCCTGCTATCATCACCATCAGCAGGGAGATGCCGGTGGCCAATGTCACAAACCGTTGTCGCGCACTGTTGCGCTCCTTGATGTGACCAGTGATCGCTCTGCTTACCATTGCCAATCCTCCTGAGGCGGGCTGTGCCATGCAAGTTGATCGGGCAGGGCCGCGATCTGCTGCATGGGTTTGATGCGTAATTTTTCGGCGTGCAACATTAAACGCCGATGAACCTTTCCGCCATAGCGCGTATCGCCGAGAATCGGGCAGCCCAGCGCCGCCAGGTGAACGCGCAACTGGTGGGTGCGGCCGGTGTGCGGAATAAGCCGAATCAGGGCGCGGTTGTCACGGCGCTCGATCACCTCGGCATCCGTTTCGCAGGCCCTTCCCTGTTCGGAAACATGAAAACGGCCGCGTTGATCCCGCTGCCGGCCGATGGCCAGAGTAATATGTTGCTGATCCCATTTCGGCGCTGGCTCGACGATGGCAAGGTAGGATTTGGCGGCGCAACGGCGCCAGTTTTTTTGTAGCAGCTGCAGCAGTGCAGCATCGGCTGAGAACAGCATCAGCCCCGAAGTGCCCAGGTCGAGTCGATGCACCGGGCGCAAGCTGGCGGCCTGCTTTGCTGTGAATCCCAACGCTTTGGCCAGCTGATCGGGCAGAGTGCCGCGGCTGCGATGCAGGGCTTCCTGAGCATACTGACCGCTACGTTTGTGAATCAGATAGAGTGGTGGCTGTTGCCAGATCAGCTGATCGTCAGTGAATGGAACCACTGTTTCTCCATCCAGCAACACCACCCGCAAGCTATCGCCGCTGCCCAGTTTGCGCCCGGCTGTGCGGCAGCGTTTGCGATTCAGGTAGACGCCGCCCTCATCGATGGCCCGCCTGCTTCTGCGGCGCGACAGTCCCAACAGTTCGGCGACGCCCTGATCGAGGCGCATGCCGTGGTGATCGGGTCCGGCACTGGCGCGCAGATCCTGAAATCCTGCAGATGCGGTGTTGCTCATGCGTCGCCGCGCAGGGCGTGCAGCACGTCTTCATGGCTGTGGCAGATCCGGATGCATTGAAATGCCTGATCCGCCGATAAAACAAGCTGGTCGGAGAGTGTCTCCACAATCGGTTGCCACATGTCGCCGTAGAGCAGCAGCGGGCGCGGTTCCAGCACATGAATGGCCAGTAGATCCCAGCTCATGGCCAACTCCGCCAGCGTACCCAGTCCGCCCGGCAACACCAGCCAGGCATCCGACTGCTCGATCATCATGCCCATGCGGTCAAAGAAATTGCGCGAGCGAATCTCCTCGCTCAGGGTGTTGTCGGGCGGGGTGGGAAAACGCTCCAGCGTAATGCCGCGAATGTGGCTGTTGCCGGCATGCATGCCCTCGGAAAATGCCGCCATCATGCCCTGATGGCCGCCGGTCATGCCATCCCAGCCGGCCAGAGCGATTTTTTTCGACAGCGCCAGCACATCCTGATACACAGCCGCTTCCGGGCCGATGCGGGATGAGCCGAAAGCGGCCAGCCGCGGCCGTGTTGCGCGTTTACCCATTATTCGATCACCACGGTGGGCTTGTCAAAGCCGTGGCGTTGCAGGGCGGTGACAGTCTGTTCGATATTGACCATATCTGCAAACGGGCCGATGCGCACCCGATAGAGGGTGTTCTCGCCCAGGTGCGCGGCCACGATATGGATGGCGTCAAAGCTGGGTTTCAGTTGCTGCAGTAGATGCATGGCATTGTCGTGCGAGGCGAATGCGCCCAGTTGAATAAAAATCTTGCCGGTGGCGGCTGTGGCCGGCGCGCTGAGCCGGTCGGGGCTTGCGACATGCACACGGTTGGGGTGATCGGCCGCCTTGAGTCTGGCACCCATGGCCAGCGTGTCCCGTTTCGATGGCGGCGGCAGTTCCAGCGTCTGTACGCGCACATGGGCGGTGCCTTTGCGGGCATAGCCCAACGCTTTGGCAGCGGCATAGGAGAGATCGATCAGACGATCTTTGACAAACGGGCCGCGATCATTGACGCGCACAATCACCGAACGTCCGTTTTCCAGATTGGTGACGCGCACCAGCGTCGGCAGCGGCAGTGTTTTATGGGCGGCGGAGAGGGCGTGCATATCATAAATTTCGCCATTGGCTGTGCGTTTACCGTCAAAATCGCGGCCGTACCATGAGGCGACGCCGGTTTCATCATAACCGTTTTCATACGGCAGGGGCGTATACCATCTGCCGCCCACATTGTAGGGGTTGCCGGTTTTATGGATGCCGCCTTTGCCGTCCGGCAAGCTGGCGTGAGCGGATGCGGGGGGTGGCGCCTTTCGGCTGGCGCAGCCGCCCATCAGGCCAGCGATCAGGCCGCCCGTCAGAGCAAGCAGCAGGGGTGCGATCAGCGGGTTCAACGTCCGGTTATTCAGTTGACGGCGAATGTTTTTCTCTCCAGTAGCGCGGCGATCTCAGTCACCGCCATGGCGTAGTTAAACGACGGATTGTAGCGCATGATGACATAAAAATTGTGATGCACCAGCGCCAGCCGTCTGCCGCTCCGGGTTTGCATGGTAATAATACTGACCTGATCATCATCACGCCATGGCAGCGGTACGGCATTAAAAATTTTCGGCATCGACTTGCGCAATGTTGCAAGTTTCACCCAGTGTTTCAGCTTGCCTTTGGCGCGTCTGGCCCAGCGCCGGTTCAGTGTTGCGCCTGCAGGCAACCAGTAGGCGGCGGGGCGCCGGTATTGCCACTGGTGTTGCTTAAAATAGTTGGCGATGCTGGCGATGATGTCGTCGGGTGAATGGAAGACGTCGCGGATGCCGTCGCCATCCTCATCCACGGCATACTGGCGGAACGAGGTGGGGATAAACTGAATGGCGCCGAAAGCGCCGGCATAAGAGCCTTTGAGGTGGGCCAGGTCTAGCTTGTCCTGGCGACTGATTTCGATAATCGCGCCCAACTGCCGACGGAAAAAATCGGCACGGCGCGGAAAGCCGGTGGATAGCGTATAGAGCGAATCCAGCACCGGGCGTCTGCCGGGGCGTTGGCCGAAGCGGGTCTCAATGCCGAGAATGGCGGCAATTATTTCTGCATCGACCCGGTATTTTGCTGCAATGCGCCGAAACGCCGCATCATGCTGTTTGAGATAGGCGCGGCCCGTGCTCTGCATCTCCGGCTTCACAAACAGCGGACGGTACTTCGAATAGGGCTGCGCTTCCCACTGCCCGTTCATGCGCCTGACAATATCGGGGCGAAATGTGGCCTGCTTCAGAATGGCGGCGATCGCGCGACGTGAAAGGCCTGTTTCCGCAGCCAGTTGCCTGGCCAGCGCCTGTCGGCTGACATACTGCGTGCCATCCGGTTTTCGGGCTGCGGCAGCGCTCGACAAGGGAATCAGCAGAGCCAGGCCACAGCACAAGATCGGGCGCATGATGTGCATATGAAACAACCCGCGCCTGTCGCTTTCGCCGGCGCGGTGCGCTCGCCAATGAAAAAGGCTCGAAAAAGGCATGGCGGAATCTTAGCCATGAAGAGGGCCTACCGGTAGCGAAAATAGCGACAGTGCCTGTTGCATGGAAAAGAGATATGGTGCGGCCATGGGAAATCTTGTCTGTTATGCTGTGGTGACGCCGGGCCTGGAGAGGCTTGCCGCTGATGAATTGAATGAGCTGGCGGCGCATGATGTCAAAACGGCGGCGGGCGGCGTCGTATTTACCACCAGCATGGACGGGCTGTTCCGTATCAATCTGCGCAGCCGGATTTGCACCCGCATTCTGCTGCGGCTGGCCTCATTCAGGGCGCTCTCATTTCCTGAACTGTATAACCGCAGCAGAAAGATTGCTTGGGAGGCGTATATCGGCCCGCACAACTCTATCTCGGTTCGCGCCGCCTGCAGCGGCTCGAAATTGATGCATTCGGGACGGGCGCAGCAGGCGCTTGCCGACGCCATTGGCGACCGGTTGGGATTCAAGCCAGATCATGCGACGGCTGAGCAGGAGTGCGAGCAGCAGATACTGCTGCGTATCGACAATAACCAGTGTACGATCAGTCTGGATAGCTCGGGAGAACGGCTGGATCGGCGCGGCTATCGCCTGCACGCCGGCAGAGCGCCGCTGCGCGAAACAATTGCAGCCGCAATCTTGCGCTGGGCGGCGTGGCAGCGTGACGAGCCGCTTGTCTGCCCGATGTGCGGCTCCGGCACCTTTGCCATGGAGGCGGCATGGCTGGCGACAAAACGGGCGCCGGGACTGGATCACCTCTTTCCGTTTGCATCCTGGCCTTCACTCAAGGAGAAGCGCTGGCAGCGGGCGCGGGCCAAAGCCGCATCGATGCAGCAAGGCGGGATTCGCCCATGTATTGTGGCCAGCGAACTGGATGCTGCGATTCTTGCCCAGGCAAAAGAGAACGCTGCCACGGCTGGCGTAGGGGATATGACCTGTTTCGAGCAGCGGGATGTGCGCACCCTGACGGCGCCAAAACAGTGTGAAACAGCCGGTCTGATGGTCTGCAATCCGCCCTACGGCAAGCGCATCAAAGGCGGTGTGCTATCACTATACGCGGCGCTGGGCAGACAGTTTCGGGAACAGTTCGAAGGCTGGCGCATGGTTGTGATCGCGCCGGATGGGCAGTGCGAGAAAGCGCTGGGACTCAAAGTGAAGAAACAGCTGAAATTCAGACACGGCGGCAGTTGGGTGCGTGCGCTCTATATAGAGCAGCAGGATTAAGCACTCCGATGTGAAAACAGGAACTGGTCAGAAGCCCGAATTACATTATGATTCCGGGCAAAGGTGCTCGGATTGTGGGGGGTGGATGAAAATCAAACGCTGGATAGTGCTGCTTTGCATGGTGATGCTCCCGATGGTGACTCAGGCATGGGGCAAGGAAGTGACCCTGAATTTCAAGAATGCCGATATTCGCGCCTTTATTGAGTTTGTCGCCGGCTTTTCCGGTAAAAACTTTCTGGTCGATAACCGTGTCAAGGGCAAGGTGACCATTGTCTCACCAACGCCGATTTCTGAAGATCATGCCTATGATGTGTTTTTATCGGTGCTGGAAGTGAATGGTTTTGCCGCCGTGCCAAGCGGTTCGGTGATTAAAATTGTACCCCGGGCGGAGAGCAAGCAGAAGTCGCTGCCGGTGTTGACGGGCAACAGGGGCCGTGATGATGATGCCATGGTTACGCAGGTGGTGCGGCTGAAATACGCCGATGCGCAGCAGCTGGTCGCCCTGATTCGACCGCTGATTTCGCCCAACAGCCACCTGGTGGCCTATCCGCGCGGCAATATGCTGCTGCTGACCGATAGCGCAAGCAATATTCACCGTATCACTCGTATTTTGAATCTGCTGGATCGTAAAGACGCGGTGGGCGTGCAGCTGTTTGCCCTGAAGCACGCATCGGCGGATAAACTGGCTACGACCATCACCTCGTTATACGGCGGAGGCGGCGCAATTGGCGCCGGGCGTGCTCCCGGAACTCCCGGCGGCGTCAAAGCGATTGCCCATCAGCCGGGCAACAAGCTGATCGTGATCGGCGCGCCGCAGATTATCAATGAAGTGGCCAATGTGATTGAGAAACTCGATGTGGCGCCGGTCTCGGATAGTGGTCGTTTGCAGGTGCGCTACCTGAAATATGCCAATGCCGAAGATGTCGCCAAAGTGCTTAATGCCCTGGTAGGCGGCCAGAGCGCTCAATCGGCTGCGGCTAAACCGGGGCAGAGCAAGCCGCTGTTTGCAGGCGATGTGAAAGTGGTGGCGGACAAAGCCACCAATGCGTTGCTGATTACCGCCGATCCCAGTGATATCAAAGCAGTCGGCCGGATCATCGACCAGTTGGATATTCGCCGCCGGCAGGTGCTGCTGGAAGCGCTGATTGTAGAGGTCAGCGGTAATGGCGCCCAGCGCTTTGGCGTGGAGTGGATGGCGGCAGGCGGCAGTACCGTGGGGGTGCAGAATTTTAAGAACCTGCAACCGATCAGCGCCGGCATTGCAGCCAATGCCAACGCCGCCACGCCGGTGAGCGCATCGGCGGCGCTGGCGGCTGCAGCACCGACCGGATTGACGCTAGGCGTGGTGAATAAGGCGCTGTCGATTGGCGCGCTGGTGCATGCAATGGAATCGGACAGTGACAGTAATGTGCTCTCCACGCCGAATCTGTTGACCATGGACAACGAAGAGGCTGAGATCGTGGTGGGTAAGAATGTGCCCTTTTTGACCGGCCAGAATGTGACGCAGGGCGGTACGGCAAATCCGTTCCAGACCATTGAACGCAAGGATGTCGGGCTGACCCTGCGCGTGACGCCGCAGATCTCGGATGGTAATTCCGTGCGGTTGAAAATTTACCAGGAGATTTCGAGCGTCGTGCCGGCGGCAAACAATAATTCAGGTTCATCAGACATTATCACCAAGAAGCGTTCGATTAAAACGGTGGTGCTGGCCAATGACGGGCAGATGATTGTGCTCGGCGGACTCATGCAGGATGACAACTCAACCACGGTGCAGCGCGTCCCCTGTGTCGGCGCAGTGCCGTTGCTGGGCGAACCGTTCAAGTTTACCGAAAACACCAAAACCAAAACCAACCTGATGGTGTTTCTCAAGCCGCATATCATTAAAAACGGCAACCAGATTGAGGAAATTACCGATCGTAAATATAACAATATTCAGCATCTGTACCAACAGCCAGTCGAGGGCGGCACTGTGCTATTTCCACAGCATAAAAAACAGTTGCCGGGCAGCATGAGGCCGGGCCAGGCCGCCGGCAACAGTGCGAATGGAGCAGCTGCGCCGGGACAATGAAAAAGCTAAGCAGGCTGGGCGACGATCAGGTCGATACGGAGCGGGTGCTGCGATTTTCGCTGCCGGTGCTGCGCGCCGGGCCGATATTGCCGCTCAAGCCGGTGGCGGATGCAGATAATCCTGTTGCAGTGAGTGACGAGGGCGACTGGCCGTGGGAGTTGCTGGATGATTGTCGCCGCCTGTTCGGAGCCGAGGTGCAGCCGGTGCTGGCGCCGAGCGAAGCGATTCTGACCGCCATGAACCGGGTGTTCGATATGGCATCTGCTTCGGCTGAGCAGATGCTGGAGGATATGGGCGGCGATGATCTGTCGCGCGAACTCGAAGAGGTCGGCGATCTGCTCGAATCCGAAGACGATGCGCCGGTGATCCGGCTGGTCAATACGCTGATTTCGCAGGCGCTGAAGGAGCGCGCCAGCGATATCCATATCGAACCGTTTGAAACGCGCGTGCTGGTGCGTTTCCGCATTGATGGCGTGCTGCACACTATCGTGCATCCGCCCAAAGGAGTGCAGGCGGCCATTACCAGCCGCGTCAAGGTGATGGCCGGGCTCGATATCGCCGAAAAACGGCATCCTCAGGACGGGCGTTTCCGGGTCAGGATCGCCGGCCGTGAAGTCGATGTGCGCGTATCGCTGCTACCGACGGCGCATGGCGAGCGGGTGGTGATGCGACTGCTTGATCGCGGCTCGGCCATGCTGACATTGCCGGAGTTGGGTATGAGTCCGCCGCAGCTGAATCTGATGAAAGCTGTGATTGCCGCACCGCACGGGATCGTGCTGGTCACCGGCCCCACCGGCTCGGGTAAAAGCACCACGCTGTATGCCGCGCTGATGGAAGTGGATCGCAAAAATCGCAATGTTATGACCATTGAAGATCCGATTGAGTACCAGATTGAGGGCGTGGGGCAGATGCAGGTGCAGCCGAAAATCGGCGTCAGTTTCGCCGCCGGCCTGCGTTCGATTCTGCGTCAGGATCCCGATATTGTCATGATTGGCGAGATCCGCGATCTGGAAACGGCCGAAATCGCCATTCAGGCCTCCTTAACCGGCCATCTCGTGTTCGCTACGCTGCATACCAACGACGCTTTGTCGGCGATTTTACGTTTACAGGATATGGGGCTGGAGCCGTATCTGGTCGCCTCCTCGCTGAATATGGTGCAGGCCCAGCGCCTGGTGCGTCGGCTCTGTCCGCACTGTCGCCAACCACGACCGGTGACGGCGGAGGATTGGCTTATGCTGGAAGTGAAAGCCGAGGACTTTCCCGATGTGAAAGAAATTTATGATGCCGGCGCCTGCGACCGTTGCATGGGCACCGGCTATGCCGGCCGTATCGCTATATATGAGATGGCGCAGGTGTCTGACGCCATGCGCAATGCCATTCATGAAGGCAAGGGCTTGCCGGCCATGCGGCGTATCGCCAGAAAGGAGCATATGGTCACCCTGCGCCAGGATGTGGCGCGTCATGTCGCCGCCGGCGTCACCAGTATTGAAGAGGTGTTGCGGGTAACCATGGAAGATGTGGTGGCGGTTGACGCATGACGCTGTTTGCCTATGAGGCGCTGGATGGGCGCGGTCGTCGCCAGAAAGGTGAAATTGAGGCGGATTCGGAGCGTGGCGCTCGCCAGAAACTGAAATCCCGCCAGTTGGTCGTGCGCAAGCTGGCCGCCATTGAAAGGCAGCAGCGCGGCAGCGATGGCGGCGGACAGCCGCATCTGAATGCATCCGAAACCGTGCTGTTTCTGCAGCAGCTCTCCACCCTGAGCGAAGCGGGCATGCCGTTGATTGACGCGCTGGGCTCGATTGCCGATGGCATGAGCAAGCAGGCCTCGCGTCGGGCGGTGTTGATGATTCGTAAACAGGTGCTGGAAGGCGGATCGCTGGCTGAGGCGTTGCGCGGTCAGCGCTTTGATGCCGTGATCTGCAATATGATTGCTGCCGGTGAAGAGACAGGCCAACTTGAGGCGGTGGCGTCGCGACTGGCGGAACTGCTCGAGCATCGCCAGCAACTGAATCAGGACCTGCTCTCGGCCACCCTCTATCCGGCCATTATTATGGGGTTCGGCCTGCTGGTGATGCTGTTTTTGACCACCGTGGTGATACCGAAAATGGTGGCTGTATTCGAACGCGCCGGCGGAGATCTGCCGGCTTTGACCAGAGTGGTGATTGCGCTGTCCGATTTTTTACGCGCCTATGGCGGCTGGCTGGTGGTGGCGCTCGCCGCGCTGATGCTGCTTTATAGGCTGATGATGAAGAGAGCATCGGTGCGCCGGCGAAGGGATGCCTGGCTGCTGCGAATACCGGGCGTCTCCATGCTGCTGACGACGATTGAAACGGCGCGCTTTTCACGCACGTTGGGCATGTTGCTTAGCGGCGGGGTGCCGGCGCTCTCGGCCATGCTCATCGCCAATCAGAGCTGGTCGCTGACGCCGCTAAAAGAGATTGGCGAGCAGGCCAGAGAAGCGCTGCGTGAAGGGGAGTCGCTGGCTTCGGCGCTTCAGCATGGCGGCTATATCCCATCCATGGCGACGCAGTTGCTGAGCGTGGGAGAACAGAGCGGGCAACTCGATACGATGCTGCTACGCATCGCCGACCACTACGAAAAAGAGGTGTCGCGCAACTTGAGCCGCATGCTAACTATCGCTGAGCCGCTGCTGGTGATGGTGATGGCGGTTGGCGTGGGTGCATTGGCGATGGCGATCCTGCTGCCGATTGTGGATATGAACCAGTTGGTTAAATGAATAGTCTATCGTACGAACCGGGTCACTGGCATGGGCGGAATCAACATGAATAAAATCATGTATTCCATTGTTATTACACTGCTTATTATTCCGTATTATACGAAAGTTTGTTATGCCGATACGGCGGCGACATACCGTCAGGCAGTGCAAATGGCGGCGCAGGGTGATGACAGGGGAGCGCAGGCGAGGTTGCAGGCCATGGCCGGAATGTTGCCGGCCGGAAATTTCTGGCGGCAACGCGCAGTGGCTGCAGAAGCCCTGATCACGATGCGGATGACGCAACAGACGCTGTTTCCGGCCAGAGTCCCGGCCAGTGTCGAACTGCAACAATCGGGACCGAATCAGTATATGGCGCTGGCCTCAGCGTATGCATCGGAGCATCAGTTGTTGCCTGAGGCCAGGCGCTGGCCGGCCATTTTGCTGGCTGTGATGCTGCCGGGAGCGGGGCATGCCTGGCAGGGGCGTTGGCGCGATGCGGGTATGGCTGCGGCGATGGTCTGGCCGATGCTGTTCCTAACCGTATGGGCGGCGAAAAGGCGCATGGGGCCGGTGACGCTGTTTTTTGCGCTGATTACGCTGTGGCTGTGGTCGGGCACCATATTCTCGTCCATGTCGCTGGCTGAGCGGGCCAATGCTGAAAGCTATATGGCGTGGTGGCAGGGCGTCTGGCAGGCATCAGGGCTGCCCGGTAGGCCGTGGTGAAATTGTGGGCCTGATGCGATATTCCGGCTTTTACGGCCTGCTGGCGACGGGCAGCTTTGCGTTGGCCATGCTGTGGCAATCACTGTTGCCGCCCGTGGGCGGCCCGGCGGATTTGGTGATGCACTTTTATCGCAATGGCATCGGCCAGTTGGACGGGCGAGCCTGCCCTTCCTATCCGGTCTGTTCGCGGTATGCTACGGAGGCGGTGCGCCGACACGGGGTTTTGATCGGTTCATGGCTGGCGATGGATCGTTTGATCCATGAGCATGATGATATTGAGCATGGTCACTGGTTGAATATCAATGGCGAAGATCGCTTATTTGATCCACTGAGTCGGAATGATTTCTGGTTGCGTGGGAAAGAATAGTTACAGTGTTGGTTGTTATTTACAGGACTTATAGGTCATATAGGTCTTATAGGACGCATAATAGCGCATGAAAGCGAATCTGTTTTTGGCTTGTGAAGATAATGCAATGAGAGGAATAAAAAAATGAAAAATAATAGATCTATATTGAATTGTCGTAGCAATGAAAAAGGTTTTACGTTACTGGAAATTATGGTGGTGCTGGTCATTATCGGCGTGCTGGCGGCGTTGGTGGCGCCGCGTTTTCTGGAACGCGCCGATGAGGCCAAGGTGGATGCCTGCAAGGTGCAGATGAAAAATATCGCACAGGCTCTGAAGCTATACAGGCTCCAGCATGGGAAATATCCTGCTTCCGGCGGCCTGCAGGCGCTGGCGACGGCGGGCAAGGATGGCAAACGCTATATGGATGCGGTGCCGAAAGATCCGTGGGGTCACGATTATGTCTACCTGTCGCCCGGCGTGCATGGCGATTTCGATATTCTCTCCTACGGCGCCGACGGGCAGGCCGGCGGCAGCGGTTTCGACGCCGATATCGGCAGTTGGCAGTAAAACGCCGATATGATCCGCGAATGCAGGTGAAACAGAGGCAGAGGCCAAAGCCAAAACATCAACCGCAGATGGACGCAGATAGACGCGGATGAGGATGCCGGGGGAGAACAGCGCGTCCGGATTTACGCTACTGGAGATCATGCTGGTGATTGTGATCATGGCGGTGACGGCGATGATGGTGGCGCCATCCTATTTCACGGCGCTCTCCCCATCGCTGGACGATGAAGGCAAACGGCTGGCGCAGGCTTTACGGCTGGCCAGCGAAGAGGCCACGCTGTCGGGCGATGCTTTTCGGGTGCGTTTTCGTCGTCATGGTTATCAGTTTCAGAACGCCGATCGGGAAGGGGTGTGGCGGACGCGCCGGCAATCGCCATATCAGCCATATCGGCTACCGCAAGGAATCCAGATCGTTGAAGTCAGACCTTCGCTGCCACTGACAGAAGATGCGGGCGCTGCTGAAAAGGGTGCAGAGGCGGTGCTGGCCGATCTGTTGTTGCCGGCGGAGGGCGTGCGTCAAATTGCCAATATTGTGCTGGCCGCGGAGCCGCAAGACGGTCGCCGGATCACGGTGCGATTGCGCCCCGGCCCGGGCGGCATTGCGGTCAAAAAAGAGTGATGCGCCAAAGCCGATGCAATTGGATGCAATTGAGAAGGAACGAAGCGGGCTTTACGCTGATTGAGGCGCTGGTGGCGCTGATGATCGCTTCAACCGCACTGGTGGCGCTGATGGGGCGGCTCGGCTCATCGGCCAATATTCAGCATGCCCTGTCGATGCAGGAACTGGCGCTGGATAGCGCCCTCAATAAATTGACGGAGCTGACCATCGCTTCAGACAGTCTTGACGAACAGTCGGGGGTGATCGAAGCCGGCGATATGCAGTTGCAATGGCGTAGCTGGAGCGAGAAAACGATGCTGGATGGATTTATGCGGTTGAATGTCAGCGTTAAAGCGCCGGATGAGCCGAAAGTGACGGTGTTTCTGTATCGGGCGGTGCGATGATCGAGGGCGGAATTTCCACAACCGGGCGGGCAGTGTACGAGCAGGGTTTCACGCTTATTGAGGTGTTGATGGCGCTGACGGTGTTCGCATTGATTGCCGGACTCTCCTATAGCGCCCTGGGTACGGCGGGCAATGGTTTTGATATACTCAGCGAGGTGCGTCTGACGCAGGAGCAGTCAGGCTGGGCGGCAAGGCAGTTGCGTTCGGATCTGCGCTACCTGACGGCTGCGCCGCATACTGCGCCGCAGCATGCAAATCTGCAGGCCGGGCCGGCTGCGCCAGCGCCGATCAGAATTCGCAACGATAATCGCGGCGATGTGGAATTTGATGAGCTTTGGCTGCTGGTGCGGGAGCCCGGGTTACCGACGATCAGCCGGGTGCATTACTACATTGATGAGGAAAACAGCCACCTGATACGTGAATCCCGTGCATTGCTGGCGCGCGATCATGTGGAGCCGATGCGCTGGGATTTCGGCAAGGTTGATTCGTTGTCGGTCGAGGTGTGGGATCGCGGGGGCAACTGGCGGCAGGATTGGGATTTTCGCGGCCAGGCGTTGACATGGCCAAAAGCGGTGCGTGTGATTGTGAAAACAGGTGGAGATAGTAATGCCGCCGGAGCGCGCCAGTGGTGGGCGCCGGTGTTGGTGGACGGCGAACTGTGATGAGCCCGGCGGCTTGCCTGGCGGCGGATCGGAATGAGCGCGGTGCGGCGCTGATTATTGTGCTCGGACTGGTGGCATTGATCAGCGCCTGGGCGGTGACTGCAGCCTATGAAGATATGCTCTCTCTGCGTCGGGCGGAGAACAGGCAGAATGAGATTAGGGCCGAACAGGCCAGCCAGTCGGCGCTGATACTGGCCGCCAGGATCCTTCGGGAGGATGGCAGGGATTCGCAAACGGATGATCTGGATGAGAGCTGGGCGCAGGACACGCCGCCGTTCACGATTGATCAGGGTAGCGTGCTCGGGCGAATTGTCGATGCCAACCGCTTTATCAATCTCAATATGCTGGTCGATCAGCAGGGGAAGGCGGTGCCGGCAGTTGAAAAGCAGGTCAGGGCGCTATTTGCTTCTCTGGAGCTGGATGCGGGACTGGTGGATGCGCTGATCGACTGGATGGATGCCGATGATCGTGAACATGGCGTAAACGGCGCTGAGGATTCGGCCTATTATGATCAGGACTACCGTGTTAAAAACGCCCGCCTGGATCGTTGGCAGGAGTTGCGTCTGGTTCGCGGTTTTGATGCCAAAATCGTCAATCGGCTGGCCGCAGTGGCGGTTGTGCGCGACGTGCCGCCCGGCGGCTTTTCCGCAGTGAATATCAATACGGCCAGCGCCAGGGTGTTAATGGCGATTATGCCGGATATGACAGCTGCCGACGCCGAGATATTTCTTGCCGAACGTCCCTTCGACAGCGTGGCTCAGGCTTTGCAAAACCGGCCGTGGGCGGCGGGCGTGAATCAGCGTTACTTGAGCGTTGTCAGTGATATCTTTATGGTGCGAACAGAGGCGCGTTTCGGACGCGTGGTCTTGAGGGAGAAATTTATGGTGCAGCGGCTCTCCGGCGGCGCTCAGGCCGGAAAAATCATGTTACTATCTGCTGCCCGTGCAATGCAGCCCATCGATGCGCATGCAACTGCGCTCTCTCCTTCAAACACCGGGGCGTCGCAGTGAGTGATTCGGAAGTTCGTATGCTGCGCATCAGCTACGACGGGCGTGAATGGCTTGCCATGGATGCGCACGGCGATCAGATGGTGTTGGCGTCGGAAGAGTCGGGCATGCTGCCTGAACTGCCCGATAGCGTTGCAGCATCGAAGTTGTTGTTGCCGGCCGAGCAGCTCCTCTGTCGGGCGTTCAGGTTGCCGTTGCAACAGACGCGTCTGATTGATCGGGAAATTCTTGCACAGGAACTGGAAGAGCATAGCGCCGAAAAGCCGGAAGCGTGGTGGCTGGCCTGGCAGGCCGGGCGCACGGCAGAGGGCGTGGCCGGGTTGGTGTTCGGCATGCCGGAGACAATGCGCGTGCAGCTTCAGGCGCATGAGGCGTGGCGTCAGGTGCGTTATGTCGGGATTGATGTCTGTGAACGGTTGCAGTCGCAATTGTCCGGATATGCATCCGCAGTTGCAGGCGATGGCGGGGTTGCTGTGTTCGATACGGATGCAACCGGCGTCTGTTTCGGCGTCTGGTCGCCGGGCGAAGACGGCAGTGATGGTTTCTGGCTCGGCATGCGCCGTTTGAACTGCGCTGCTGCGGAGGCCGCGCAGCTGGATGAAGCGCTAAAGGAAAACCTTCTGCGCTCTCTGCTGACCATGGGTTGGGATCGAGAAAGCGACTTGGCGCTGGGGCGCCTGTCGGCGGAACTATGCGATGCGTTGGCGCTATCTTCATGGCAGGGCGAGGTGGTTGAACGGGAAAATCTTCCTTCCCGCAATGAGGCCAATCTGGCTATCGAGCAAGAGACGGGGTTGAATTTTCGTCATGGCGACTGGCGGGCGACATCGTCACTGGGCGATTTCAAGCCGTGGCGTCGGACTGTGGCGCTGATGCTTCTGCTGGCGCTGGCGTGGGCGGGCGGCATGATGTGGAGAAATCATCAACTGGCTGGGAGACTGGCGGCATCG
>JALUYG010000040.1 GCA_027013105.1 Mariprofundus sp. | reverse complement strand
CGAGGTTCAGCGGCAAGAAGTTGGCGGGCTTTGTTCAAAAGCCCTACTCGCCGGAACAATTGAAGGCGGTGATGGTGCAGGTGTGTCAGGGGGAGGCAGACCGCTTCAGGTAAAATACTTCCCTCACCTGTCCATTGAATTGCAACACTCCCTTCGTCACTCGTCTCTACGCGACGCCTTGATGTTCAGGCAATATCATCTATATTCTGGCCATAGAACATAGAGGCTACATATATGATTCGTTTCCTGCGCATGTACATCCCGTTCGCCATGATGTTGATGGCCATCTGCTACTCCTACTATCTGCTGGTGAGCCGGGATGTGGTTCGGCAGGCCGAGATGGAAGATGCTGCATTGGCCAAACTGGAGCAGCAGTTGCTGGCCGATGATTTTCGCAGTTTTGCATCCGACCTGTTTATCTTTGCCAATATGCAGGAGTGGAACAGTGCATTTGATGCTTCCGGCAAGGGCGCATTCAATCAGCTGGCAACTGAATTCAAAAACCTGCTGGAATCCACAAACCGCTATGAGAAAATTCGCTTGATTGATCTGCACGGACAGGAACTGTTACGGGTTGAATCTCATCAGGGGCAGGTGAGCATTGTTCCAGACAGCCAGTTACAGCATAAAAGCCATCGCTACTATTTCACAGCATCGAGATCACTGCATCAAAATCAGATATATCTTTCGCCCATCGATCTGAACTGGGAGCATGGCAAACCCGTGCAGCCGTTCGAACCCGCCATGCGCCTGATCACGCCGGTTTTTGATGCCGGCGGCCAGAAACGCGGCCTGCTGGTGCTCAATGTGCTGGTCGAATCGGTGTTGCAGGGTTTCATGGAGAAACACGCGAATTTCCCGCTGCGCAGCCTGCTGGTGAATCGGCAGGGCGAATGGCTGCACGATGGCAGAATGACAGAGAACTGGAACTTTTTATTGCCTGATCGGCCACGCAAACATTTCAGCGCCAAATTTCCCGAGGCGTGGCGCAACATCGATCAGCAGGAGCATGGCCAGTTCATGACTGCAGAGGGCATGTTTACGTTCACCACGCTGCGGCCGCTACAGGCGGCTTATAAGGCGTTGCCGAATCACTTGCGCCATCAGGCGGACGGCGAGCCGGCAGCGACGCAACGGCTCTGGAAAATTATTGAACACCGGAACCCTGCCGAACTGGCAGCCCTGACAGCTCCGTTAGCTCAGCAGATTATCGCATATACGCTGCTTTTTTTGCTACTGCTGGCAATTCTGATCTGGCGCATGGTTGTGAATGCGGAGAAACGAAAAGCAGTGGAGCAGCAACTGCGCAACAGCGAATCAAAATTCAGACATCTGGTGGAAGATCTGCCGGATGGGTTGGTTGTGGTTATTGATGCGAAAGTGGCCTATGCCAACAGCGCGGCTACTGCACTGTTTTGTGGCGACAGCGGTCAAACCCTGGTGGGAAAGCCGATCATCGATTTTGTGCATATGGAATCACGGCAGATGGTTATTCGCCGTTTACAGGATGTGATGAGTGGCCAATTGGCAGAATCGGCAGAAGAGCATCTCTTAACGATGGAAGGAGATAGCATTTTTGCACTGGTAACCTCCATGCCAATCGAATTTGAAGGCCGGCAGGCCATGCAGACTATAATCAGGGATATCACCGAGCGTCGCAGGACGGAAGGCGCGCTGCGCCTGTCGCAACAGCGCCATGAACTGTACGTCAAACAGACGCATATGGCTGTGATTGAATGGAATGTCGATTTTACCGTTGCCGAATGGAATCACGGCGCGGAAGTGATATTCGGCTACTCCGCCGGGCAGGCCATAGGCAAGACTGCCAGCGAATTGCTTTTGACTTCGGATCAACAGCCACTTGTGAATAAGCTTTGGCAACAGTTATTGTCCAACAAGGGCGGAACGCACAGTATCAATAAGAATATCACCAGTGATGGCCGGATTATCACCTGCGAATGGCATCACACGCCGCTGATTCGGAAAGATGGAACGGTTGTCGGCGTTACTTCGCTATGCAGGGATATTACCGAGCAACGCAGAACCGAAGAGGCGCTGCAGAAAAAGAACAAGGAATACAAAAATCTCTACGCCATGCTCCGCCTGTTGAGCGACAACATGCCCGACATGCTCTGGGCGAAAGATCTGCACAGGCGCTATATCTTCGCCAATCAGGCCTTGTGCGATCACCTGCTTCATGCCGAGAGCACCGAAGAACCGGTCGGCAAAGAAGATATGTTTTTTGCACAGCGTGAACGAGATTCGCATCCGGATGATCCCGAATGGCACACATTTGGCGAGATTTGTCGGGATTCGGATGCCATTACCCTGCAATCGGGCAAACCGGAACAGTTCGATGAGTTCGGCAATGTGCGCGGAAAATTCCTGTTTCTCGATGTGCATAAAGCGCCCATGTATGATGCTGAGGGCAATGTAATCGGGGTGGTCGGCTCCGCCAGGGATGTGACGGATATCAGAGCGGCGGAAACGCAGCTGCGAACACTGTCGCAGGCCATTGAGCAGGCTGGCGAGGCGGTGATGATTACCGATAGCGGCGGGATCATCGAATATGTGAATCCGGCCTTTAGCAAAGTGACTGGATATAGTGCCGAAGAGGTGCTGGGACAAACGCCGGCGATATTAAACAGTGGCCGGCAGGACGATGCATTTTATCAACATTTCTGGCAAAAAATCAGCTCGGGAGAGGCGTGGCATGGCCAACTGGTGGATCAGCGCAAGGATGGCAGCCTGTATCCGGCACTGATGTCGGTGGCGCCGATTTTTGATGCTGACGGAAGCATCACCCACTATGTATCCATCCAGCAGGATATGAGCGAGCATGAAGAACTGGAGGCAAAATTCCGTCAGGCGCAGAAAATGGAGGCGCTCGGCACGCTGGTTGGCGGCATTGCGCATGATTTTAATAATGTGTTGGCCAGCATGATGGGCAACCTCTACCTGATCAAAAAACGAACGTCGTCCGACGCTGGCGTTCAGACTAAGCTTGCACGCGTTGAACAGGCGGGCCATCACGCGGCATCGATGATCCGGCAGCTGCTCGCGTTTGCCCGCAAAGGCGAGAGCGAGCTTACGCCGATGCCAGTGCAGCCTTTCCTCAAGGAGATTCTCAAGCTGGCCCGCTCATCCATTCCTGAAAATATCGCCCTGTTGTATGATTTTGGCAGCGAAGATTTCTGTATTCGTGCCGACGGATCGCAAATGCAGCAGATGCTGCTCAATTTACTGGTCAATGCTTCGCATGCGCTGGAAGGGCGCGAAAAGCCTGCCATTACGATATCCATGCAGCTGTATCAACCGGATGAAGATTTCCTGTTTGTCCACCCGAAGATGGGGAGCAAGCCGCTGTTATGCATTACGGTGGCTGATAACGGGTGCGGCATCAGCAAAGCGAATCAGGAACATATTTTCGAGCCATTTTTCACCACCAAGGAGGAGGGCAAAGGCACCGGCCTTGGGCTGGCAATGGTGTATGGCTCGATGCAAAATCATGGTGGCGTCATCGATGTTGAATCTGTTGAAGGCGAAGGCGCCAGCATGCATCTATACTTTCCATTAAGTGAGGTTGAAAAGGCTGCGGACAAAAGAGCGCAGATGGATGTCGCCAGCGGCAAGGGAGAGACAATTCTCCTGGCGGATGATAATTTACATGTACGGGAAACCATGCTGGAGATTTTACAGGATTTTGGTTATCGGGTGCTGGCGGCGGAAAACGGGCAGCAGGCTCTGCGCATGTTTCATGATCATGCAGCGGACATCGTGCTGGCGCTGCTGGATATCGTGATGCCGGTAATGGGCGGCGTGGAAGCGGCTCAGCGGCTGCGCGAGCTGAAGCCTGATCTGCCGATCCTGTTTCTCAGCGGCTATGAGAAGGGGGCGTCCCCGAGCCATGAACCACAGACGGGAGATATCACTGTTCTCACCAAGCCCGTTGATCTGGCGAAGCTGAGTCAGCATATCCATCAGCTTATCAAAGATTAAGGCTTTAATTGAAGGGGAATGAATGAGTTTCGTGCCTGAAAAAACCGACTGGATGCAGATGTTTCCGGCGTTGCAAAAGAATCGGGATAAGGCGTGGCGCAGCATGGTCGGCAAGGCGATGCGGAT
>JALUYG010000039.1 GCA_027013105.1 Mariprofundus sp. | reverse complement strand
AGCATCTCTTCACCCCGTTGGTGATTTTGGTTGGAACTCTCGACAAGCTCTAAACTACCATCCCAACGGGGCTCCTTCACCATTCAATAAAAATCAATGTCGGATTCGGGGGTTGCATATGGAGGTTGCTTTTCGGGTGGAAATGGGCAGTATTCGCAATTCCTGAAGGGGAATCATCTTTCCCTTTGTCTGTCCGGGCAATCACTGAAGTCCGGCGATTCGGAAAAATCAAAAACAGCATCCGACAACTCAGTGAGTCCTGTGCAAACAGGCCATGTCCGGATGCAATGGAAACTATGATATAATGAAATTCGATCAACTCGGCTTATCGGCCGAACTCCTGCGTGCGGTCAACGATCAGGGCTATACCACTCCGACGCCCGTACAGGAAAAATCTATTCCGGTGGTGCTGGAAGGCCACGATATTCTGGCCGGCGCGCAGACCGGCACCGGCAAGACCGCCGGCTTTACGCTGCCCATGTTGCAACTGATGCAGAATAACCATATTGAACACCATCATCAGCGGCCGTTGCGGGCGCTGGTGCTGACGCCGACGCGTGAACTGGCGGCGCAGGTCGGCGACAGTATCGCCACCTATGGTAAATACCTGTCACTGAAATCCACCGTGGTATTCGGCGGCGTCGGCATTAATCCGCAGATTGAGAAATTGAAACGGGGTGTCGATATTCTGGTGGCCACGCCCGGTCGTCTGCTGGATCTGGCCAATCAGGGCAAAGTTGACCTCTCCACGGTTGAGTTTTTTGTGCTCGACGAGGCTGATCGCATGCTCGATATGGGCTTTATCCACGATATTCGCCGTGTCCTGAAGCTGCTGCCGAAGCAGCGTCAGAATCTACTGTTTTCAGCTACTTTCTCCAAAGAGATAAAACAGCTGGCGCAGGGTTTTCTGCGTGCGCCGGTCTATGTGGAGGTGGCGCGCAACGAGGCCACCCATCAGGTGACGCAGGTGGTGCACCCGGTCAGCAAATCGAAGAAGCGGGCGCTGTTATCGCATCTGATTTCCGAAGGGGATTGGCAACAGGTGCTGGTGTTCACCAAAACCAAACATGGCGCCAATCGCCTGACCAAACAGCTGGAGTCCGATGGCATTCATGGCGCCGCCATTCACGGTAACAAGAGCCAGACGGCGCGCACCAGAGCGCTGGCCGATTTCAAGGCCGGACGCATTCGCGTGCTGGTGGCCACCGATATCGCCGCGCGCGGTCTGGATATCGATCACCTGCCGCATGTGGTGAATTTTGAACTGCCGCATGTGGCGGAAGATTATATTCACCGCATCGGCCGCACCGGCAGGGCAGGGCGTACGGGCGAGGCGTTGTCGCTGGTCTGCGGTGAAGAGGATAAATTGCTGCGCGGCATCGAGCGATTGATGAAAAAATCGATTCCGCAGGCTGTGATTGCCGGGTTTGAGCCGAATCCGGAAGATGACAGGCAGGCGCAGCCTGAACAGCCGCGTGGCCGTTCCGAGCAGCGCCGCCACAATCCGGGTTCGCCGCGCAAGCCGCACAATCGCCGTCGTGGTTCCCGCCCCGGCCGGCGCGAGCGGGCTGCATCCAACAAGGTATAAGAAATTTTCTCTACAGCAAAGCAAACCTGGCCACGAATGAACACGGATGAACACGAATTAAAAGGCAATATGCAGTAGGCGACTTGGGAGTTTTATAATCGGTGTGAATTCGTGAAATCAGTGGCCGGGGTTATGATGTTTTTCCTGTTTGGTTCCGGCTATGCCGCCGGGTTGGGTAAGCTATCAAAATGCGTACTGCAACGATGTGGAGACGACGTGCGCACTGGAGCTGTAACTACCGTTTCTGACGGCGTCTGCTCCGGTTGATGCGCGCTGGTTGCGTGTGCGGAAATAGACGTAACTGTAAGCGATATCCAGACGGCTCGAATCGCTGAAACCGATGCTGTAACCGAGTGAAAAGATGTGGCTGTCACTGTCGGGCGTGCTGGGTGCAAAGTAGACCTCATTAACCGGCGTCGGATCGAAGGCGTAGCCCAGACGCAGGCGCATATGCGGATAGAAACGCCACTCCATGCCGGCCCGGAAGGCTACGGTGTCGCGCCACTGCTCAGTGAGCAGGTGCGTGCCTGTGCCGCCGGTGAGCAGATTCGAATTTGCCAGAGCGGAAGGTGCATAATTGATTCGAACCTCCCTGAACCGGCTCCAGTTGGTCCAGTCGACATCCAGGCTGAACAACCATCTCTGATTCGGGCGCCATGCCAGACCGATATTGCCATTGTCCGGCAGTGTCATGCTGGTGTTGCCGGTCGCAGTTGCGCCCACAAGTGCGGGGTTTTCGAGCGCCAGCGCCGGCCCGCCAATGGCAGCGCCGCCGTTAATGGCGATATGAACGCTGCTGCGATAGGTGACGCCCAGGCTGAAATTGCCACGATGCAGCATAAGGCTGGCCGTGCCGCCCCAGCCATCTTTATCGCGCGCCTCCAGGCTCTGGAACAGGTTGTCCAGCCGAATGCTGTGAAGATAGACGTATGAAAAACCGCCGGAAATCGAGATGTATCGGTTGAGTTTAAAGATGACGCTTGGATTGATGGTGACCAGCGACAATTTGGATACGGTACTGCTGCTGGCCAGCGAGCTGTTTTTTGGCCAGTCGGTTTCCAGACCGAACGGCGCATTGACGCTGATGGCTGCGCCGAGCATCGATTTCTCGTCCTGATAGGCGTAGTAGAGATGCGGCACAAAGAAGGTTTTGCCCTCGCTTTTGGTGGCGGCCTGTGCCGGAAAGCCGGGCAGTGATATGGTGGCCGAGTTGGGCGAATATTTGGTGCCGGGAACAATGATGGCGGCATTGCCGAGCATCACTTTCGCTCCCGTTGTAAAGGCGACGCCGGCCGGATTGAACCAGGCCGCCGATGCATCATCGGCCACGGCGGTGAAGGCGTTGCCCATACCGCTGGCGCGAGCCGATTTATCGCCAATGGCCAGCCCGCCAGCCCATGCCGCGTGCGTCCACGACAGCAGCAGGCAGGCCATGGCGATGTTCCGTCTTTTCATCTTAATTCCCTCTGAAAAAGTAGCGCATGCATGCTTGATGCAGTCACAGGCTAAATCAAGGCCTTGTTAACATGAAACAAACAACGCGCTTGCATGGACTTTTTCCACCCTGTGATAATGTTTCTTCATATCACGGGGTGGAAAAAGTCCATGCGCGTTAACATGCCACTGCATTGGAGGTGCGACTTCAGTCGCGCAGACGCTGGGTAATCATGCGCGGCTAAAGCCGCACCTCCGGGGGGATTGCCATGTGTGGGATCAAAGCTGAATATGATGGTTTCGTTGATATCAGAAGCGCATCAGGAATTTGACCAGTGCTCTGGTGCGGCTGGAAAACAGTTTTTCTGTGTAAAAACTGCCGGCAATGCGTTTATTGGCCTCCGCCAGCGTCGGGTAGGGTGCAATCGCTGATGCCATGGCGCCGATCTTCAGTTTCTGACTGATGGCCAGAATCCAGGGTTGAATCAGTTCGCCGGCATGAATGCCGACAATGCTGGCCCCCAGAATCACGCCTTTCGGCGTGGTGACTACTTTGATCATACCCTCGGTGCGCTTCTCGGCCTGCGCCCTGTCATTCTCATCGAATTGCCAGCGTAATACCCGAATCTCGCGACCGGCCTGTTTCGCATCCGCCTCGCTCATGCCGACATGCGCCAGTTCGGGATCGGTATAGGTGACCCAGGGCACCGCACGGTAGTCCACTTTGGCCGGTAGTTTGAATAGCATGTTTCTGATCACGATGCCGGCCTGATAGGCGGCCATATGGGTGAACTGGTATGGCCCGGCCACATCGCCGATGGCAAAGATGCGTTTGTTGCTGGTGCGCAGCCGCGCATCCACATCCACCCCTCGGGGGCTGTAGTTGACGCCGGCGGCTTCCAGATTCAGACCGTTGACATTGGCGCGGCGGCCGGTGGCAATCAGCAGATGGGAGCCGATGGCGCATTGCTTGCCCTTGTCGGATTCGCAATAGGCGGCGATGCGTCCGTCATCTGTTTTTTTCAGCCTGAGATTGCGCCCGCCTTCGACCAGGTGCAGCCCCTCATCCTGCAGGCGCTGAATCACGATCTTCGTCAGTTCCGGATCA
>JALUYG010000038.1 GCA_027013105.1 Mariprofundus sp. | reverse complement strand
AGATGGCGTTGTCATCCACCACAAACTTGGCATCGAGCGCCACCAGTTCCCCCTCCGCTGTCAGAATCAGTGGATTCAGCTCCAGTAACGCGCCGTCTTTTTCACAAAACATGGCGTGCAGCGCCGTTGCCAGCGCATGAAAACGGGGCTGCAATCCAGCCTCAGAGCCGGCAGACACCAGGCCGAGGTGTTCGGCCATCGCAGCACTCTCGGCCTCGCTGACGACATCGCCAGCCACCGGCACGGTCAGAATCCGTTCGGGCGAATCGATCGCCACCTGTTCGATATCCATGCCGCCATCGGGGCTGACGACAAACGAGATGCATTCGTGCTCGCGATCCACCAGCAGACTGAGATAAAATTCACGAGCGATATTCAGCCCCTGCTCGATATAGATGCGGTTCACCCGCTTGCCCGCCGGCCCGGTCTGTTTGGTCACCAGCACCGATCCAAGCAGCTCGGCGGCGGCCTCGCGCACCTCATCCAGCGAACGGCACAGACGCACCCCGCCCGCCTTGCCGCGCCCGCCGGCATGAATCTGGGCTTTCACCACCCACGCCGAACCGCCGAGCGATTCGGCAATAGCGACAGCGTCATCGGCATTTCGGGTCATCTTGCCCTGCGGCGCCGGAATCCCGAAGCCCGCCATCACGGCCTTGGCCTGATACTCATGAATATTCATCTACGCTCCCTCTTCGCCCTGCATGGTCGCCACAATCGTTCTGGAACAGGCACGGTTGCGATGCTCGCCAAGGTAGATCCCCTGCCATGTGCCGAGCAGCAGTCTGCCATCGCGAATCGGAATGGACAGACTACAGCCGAGCGTACTGGATTTGATATGGGCCGGCATATCATCCGGCCCCTCCAGCGTATGCGCGTAGTACGGCTGCTGCTCCGGCACGAAGCAGTTAAAATGCGCCTCCATATCGCGGCGCACATCCGGATCGGCATTTTCGTTGATGCTCAGGCTGGCGCTGGTGTGCTGAATAAAGAAGTGCGCCATGCCGATGCAAAACCCGGCCAACTCGGGCAGTTGACCCACAATCTCCCGCGTCACCAGATGAAAGCCCCTCTGTTTCGCCTGCAATCGAATTGTTTTCTGTTTCCACATCTATGAGCTACCCTCCCAATCAATACGCTATAGCGATAGACGCCGCCTGCACTTCTCCCGCCAACGCTGCCTCATTCTCTCATGACTTTCATTAAACTGTATCCCTGTAAGATAACTGATACCGGCTCTGTGACAAATAGCAAATATTCATGTGGAATCCAGACTGCTGCGATTGCACTAATCCCCCCCCAACCCCTTTTTTAAAGAGGTGGAGTTTCACTGCACATGCAACAACCACTTCCCCCTTTGCAAAGGGGGATCGAGGGGGATTTCTCAACTATCACTGCATCCATAACGGAGGCATGACTCTAAATTTGCAATCCAAGCCTTTGATTGGCCCGCCCATCCATGGGCGCTCTGATGACTTCTTACGAAGTCATCAAACTTATCAAGTGCAGTTTTATCTCTCCGCCTTAATATGCCGCATGCTCTATTTTGATCGTATCACCCTCAGGCGCGGCCATAAACTGCTGTTCAGCGATGCCTCCATGACCGTGCAGGCCGGCCACAAGGTCGGCATTACCGGCGCCAATGGCTGCGGCAAGTCATCGCTGTTTGCGCTCGTGCAGGGCAAAATCGAGGAAGATGCCGGCAATTTCCGCATGGATCGCGGCATCACCATCGCCCATGTTGCACAGGAGACGCCCGCCCTGCCGACGCCGGCAATTGAGTATGCCATGCAGGGTGACGCCGAACTCACCAGTCTGCAGCAGCAGATTGCACAGGCCGAAGAAGCGGGCGACGGCACCCGGATCGCCCAGTTGCATGAACGCTTCGCCGCCATCGACGGTTATGCCGCCCACGCCCGCGCCGCCCGTCTGCTGCACGGACTCGGCTTCGCCATCGGCGCTGAAAACAATCCGGTCGCCAGCTTTTCGGGCGGTTGGCGCATGCGGCTGAATCTGGCCCACGCGCTGATGTGCCGCTCCGATCTGTTGCTGCTGGATGAGCCGACCAACCACCTCGATCTGGAAGCCGTGGTGTGGCTGGAGAAGTGGATTCAGCACTATCGCGGCGCCCTGCTGCTGATCTCGCACGACCGCGATTTTCTCGACCGATGCGTCAATCGCATCGCCCATATTGAACATCAACAGATCAATCTATATGCTGGTAATTACAGTGATTTTGAGCGGCTGCGCGCCGAAAAACTGGCGCTGCAGCAGGCCTCCTACGAAAAACAGCAGAAGCAGGTCGCCCACATGACCAGCTTTATCAATCGCTTCAAAGCCAAGGCCACCAAAGCAACCCAGGCGCAGAGCCGCATCAAGGCGCTGGAGCGCATGCAGATGATTGCCCCGGCGCATGTCGATTCCCCCTTTTCGTTCAGCTTCAGGCACCCCGGTCCGATCCCCAATCCGCTGCTCAGGCTGCATCAGGCATCCGCCGGCTATGACGATCAGACCATTCTGCACGATCTCTCGCTGTCGCTGCTGCCGGGCGAGCGCATCGGCCTGCTCGGCCCCAATGGCGAGGGCAAATCCACCCTGATCAAGCTGCTGGCCGGCGTGCTCGAACCGCAAGCCGGCCAGCGGGACGAGGCCAAAGAGCTGGCCATCGGTTATTTCGCCCAGCATCAACTCGAACAGCTGCACAATGCGCTCTCACCGGTGCAACATCTGATGATGCTGGATGCATCGCTGTCGGAAAAAGAGGCGCGCCAGTTTCTCGGCGGCTTCGATTTTCGCGGCGATATGGCACTTGCTCCCGTGGCGCCGTTTTCCGGCGGTGAAAAGGCGCGGCTGGCGCTGGCCATGATTGTCTTCCGTCAGCCCAACCTGCTGCTGCTGGATGAGCCGACCAACCATCTCGACCTGGAGATGCGTCACGCCCTGAGCCTGGCATTGCAGAGCTTTGAAGGCGCGATGGTGCTGGTGTCGCATGATCGTCACCTGCTCAGAACCGTTTGCGATTCGCTGATGCTGGTCTCCGCCGGCACCGTCGCCCCGTTCAGCGGCGATCTGGAGGCGTATTCGGCATGGCTGCTGCAACAGCGCAGCCGGGATGATGGCAATCGGAATGATAACAACCGGGACGATGAAAAAGCCGCGCCTCAACCCCGCCAATCCGGCAAAGAGGCGCGGCGGCAAAAAAGCGAACAACGCAAACGGCTGCAACCGTTGCGCAACAAGGTCAACAAACTGGAGCGCCAGCTCGACGCCCTGCATGCGCAAAAAACCGCGCTGGATGCCCAACTGGCCGACCCGGCCCTCTATGCCGATGCATCCGCCGACAAGATTAAATCGTTGAGCATCGAACAGCGCCAGCTTGAACAGGCCCTGGCGCAGTGCGAAGAGGAGTGGATGGCAGCCAGCGAGGCGTTAGAAAATGGCTGACCATAACGAACCGGTCTGGTTCCTCTACATGATCCGCTGTCGTAACGGCAACCTCTACACCGGCATTTCCACCGATGTAGAAAGGCGACTGGGGCAACACCAATCGGGCAAAGGGGCAAAATCCCTGCGCGGCAAAGGTCCGCTCAAATTAGTCTATCAAAAGCAAATCGGCTCCCGCTCCGATGCCCTCAAGGCCGAATCGGCAATCAAGAAACTCCCCAAAACTGAAAAAGAAAAACTGCTTTAACCTATTATCTTGTTTCTGCATATCATAGCGATATTAGCACCACGCATGCAAGAATGGGCAAACATTTTCGCATCGCTTGGAGTTTTCTAACTGTATATCCTTCGATATAGGCCGATATCCATAACTCAATAGAAGTCACTTCATGAATGACTGAGACTTGCCGAATCCAACTTGCCACATATCCAGAGCAACTAGACATCAGTTCCCGATGTGGCGCGCCGCTTTGCTCAACACCAGTCGGACAAAGGGGCCAGATTCCTGCACGGCAAAGGGCCGCTGCAACTGGTTTATCAGAAAAAGGCAGGTGCCGTTCGGAAGTGCGCGTTAGGGCGAGCTCACCTTTGGCTTCAAATTCAACTGCCGCGCTTTTGTAAGAAATGGTCTGTCAAATGTCGCAAATCCATCCTGAGCAGAGGAACTTGCCAGATGCATGGCATCGGCAAAATCAAGCCCCTGCCTGTGCCATTTAAGTGCA
>JALUYG010000037.1 GCA_027013105.1 Mariprofundus sp. | reverse complement strand
TCCACACTCATTCCCAGAGCATGCGCCATGGCGATAATGGTGCGTACGATCACCGCATCTTCAGCATCGTCCGGCAGATTGCGGATAAAGGCGATATCGATTTTCAGATGCTGCGCCGGCAAGCGTTTCAGATAGGCCAGCGACGAGTACCCGGTGCCAAAATCGTCAATGGCCATGGAGACGCCGACATCCACCATCTGCTGCATGATGACAATGGCCGTATCCGGCTGACTCATGGCGGCAGTTTCAGTGATCTCGACTTCAAACCACGCCGGCTCTGCATCGGCCGCCCGGATATGGCTGAGAATATCTTCGGCCAGGCCGACCTGCATCAGCTCCACCGCCGACACATTGATGCCGATTCGTCCGGGATTCCGGCCCTGCTGATGCCAGAGCCTGGCCTGACGCGACGCCTCGCCGATCACCCAGGCGGTCAGCGGGCGAATCAGCCCGGCCTCTTCCGCAATCGGGATAAACTCCCCCGGCGACACCATGCCCAGTTCAGGATGGCGCCAGCGCAGCAGGCTTTCGACGCCATGGACATATTCCCCGTCATCAGCCAGTCGAAACTGAGGCTGATAGTAGAGCTGCAACTGCCCGCGTTCGGCCGCAAGCGCAAGTTCGCTCTCCAGTAGCATCCGCCGCCTGGCCGCCTCTTCCATATCCCCGGAGAAGCAGTGCACGCCCAGACGGTGCTGTTTGGCGTGATAC
The DNA here is from genome assembly GCA_027013105.1 of Mariprofundus sp. Lineage (GTDB taxonomy): Bacteria > Pseudomonadota > Zetaproteobacteria > Mariprofundales > Mariprofundaceae > Mariprofundus. The sequence continues at coordinate 3,486 of JALUYG010000037.1, read as the reverse complement.
ATGGCGCTATCGGCGTGATTCAGCAAGGTATCGCTTTCCCGACCATCTTCCGGGTAGCCGGCCAGACCGATACTGACGCCGATACTGAACTCCTGATTGTCGATCTGCATCGGCTGCCTTAACACGCCGGAGAGCTTATTGGCCACCCGCAGGGCGCTGGCCGGATCGGTTTCCGGCAGCAGCACGGCAAACTCATCGCCGCCCATGCGCGCAGCCGTATCCGATGCGCGCAGCGTCGCCTGAATGCGCTCCGCCACCACCTTCAGCACCCGGTCGCCGCAGGCATGGCCTTGCGTATCGTTGATAATCTTGAAACGATCCAGATCGAGAAACAGCAGGCAGAGTTGGCGGCCGCTCCGAGCCGCCATGCTGCAGGCCTGCTCCAGCCGGTCGATATAGAGTCGCCGGTTGGGCAGTTTGGTCAGTTCATCCGTATAGGAGAGCAGCGTCAACTGATCCTCGGCCTGACGGCGATCGCTGATATCCTGAATCAGCAACTGCACGGATGGGTTGCTTTCGTAAACCACCGGCACGCCGCGAATTTCCGCCCAGAACAGACTGCCATCCAGCCGCCGCAGACGCAGTTCCGTCGGCTCGATATGACCGCCCTGCTGCAGTGTCTGCATCAAGGCGGCAAAACTGTCGCGGTCTTCCATATGCACCAGCGGTGAAATCTCATGCTGCAACAGCCTGTCCGCCGCCCCTGCGCCCAGCATGGAGAGGGCTGCAGGGTTGGCGAACTTCACCACGCCCGCTGTCTGTATAATGATGCCAACGGGCGTGGTCTCAATAAGCTGACGATGCTTGCTCTCGCTATCTTCCAGCGTCTGCCGGATACGTTCCCGGACCAGCGTCACCGTGACGATTTCATGCGCTTGCCGGACGAAGGCGGTAAAAACATCCGGTAGCAGGTTGCCCTTCGCCAGTTGCAGATACAGCAACCCCAGTGGTTGCTCTTCATGCAATACGGAGAGCGCCAGCGAACACGGCGCATCGCCATTCGATGCATCTCGTTTGCACGGCATGTGCTGCTCCAGTATCGCATCGCCGCACAGACAACTACCGACCGGGATGGTCAGATTGCGTTTTTTTTCATCGCCCCGCCACCCCTGGCTGGCTGTCAACCACATCTGATCGCCCTGCACCGTATAGATCGCATCAGCAGAAACAGGCCATGGCGAGGCGAGCATCACTTCCAGCATCTCTTTCAGACGTTCATGCAGAGGCGCATGCGCCTGGCTGATCACCCGCAGCCGCAACAGCGTTTTCTGCACCCACTGGCGCTGCTTGAATGCTGTCAGATCGCGCAACACCACCGAAAACTGACGCACTCTGCCGGCCTTAAAAGCATGGACGGCAATTTCACACGGAAACAGATCGCCGTTGCACTTCCGCCCCTGCAACTCCCTGACCCGACCGATCATACGCTGCGTCACGCCGCGCACCTCTGCATCAAACCACTGCTGATGTTGCTCTCGCAGATCCGTCGGAACCAGATCGTGAACGCACAGATCGCCGCTTGCCAACTCATCATACCCAAACATCGCATCGGCAGCCGGGTTGCTACGCAGAATACGGCCCTGTTCATTTACCACCAGAATAGCGTCATGGGCGTGATCAATGACCGCTGCCAGCCTGGCCCGTTCATCCGACAGCTGTCGGGTGCGCTGCGCCACCTTGCGGTTTAATATCTCGTTGGTGCGAATATGGTTGAATGTCAGCAGAGTCAACAGCGCCGTGATCATCAATCCGGCCGCCAGCGCCCATAAATCAACGCCCGACAGACTTTGGCCCGGCAAATAGCAGGACAACAGTACGCTTAAAAATATTCCGGCAACAGATACGAGCAACCAGCTATAGTGCGGCAAGCGCGTCGGCGGCTTCATCGCTGTCATATCAGTCCGATGCCAACACCCGTTGCAGACAATCGATCAGTTCGCCCGGCACAAATGGCTTGAGCAAAATATGCTCGATACCAAGCGCTTCTGCACGCAGCTTGGATTGACCGAAGAGAAAACCGCTCATCAACAGAACAGGCGGAAATACATAGCCCTGTTGCTGCATCGATTCAATCAGGTCGAGGATATTGCCATCGTTCAGGCTCATATCCGTCACCACGGCATCCCAGAGGCTATCGTTCAGCGCCTGTCTCGCTTCCTGAATCGATTGCGCCACCTCCACATAGCTGGCCAGTTCAAACTCCCTGAGCAGATCGGCGACAATTTCCCGAATCGAGGCCTGATCATCGACCACCAGAATGCGGCGTGAATGTTTCAGTTCCATTATATCTGTTCCATCAAGCTATAACGCTCCCATATCATTCTACCTATCGGTATGACGAGCGCGCTCTTTAACACGAACTTACAATCCAGGTGAAACAAACAACGCCCCTGCATGCAAAGATTTTCTGCAATCGGCATAAAATTCGCCTGTTTGCATCAAACTCAGCCTACTCCTTTTCCGTCAGTAAATAAAGATGCGCTACACACTACTAACCTCACCATAAAACAGCGTTGGATTGACCTGACAACAGAGCCCAACCATCAGCCTGGATGATGTAGGCTACGCTTTAACAATCTCATCAAGCCGTTGAAGCTGGGACAGCAGGATTTGAAGATCGGCGAGCGCCAGAGAGTTGGGGCCGTCGGATTTGGCGTGATCGGGGTCGGGATGCACTTCCATGAACAGTGCGGCGACGCCGGTGGCCACCGCTGCGCGCGACAGGCCGGGCACAAATTCGCGATTACCGCCTGTTGCGCCGCCCAAACCGCCCGGTTGCTGCACCGAGTGGGTGGCATCGTACACCAGCGGCGCGCCGAACTCGCGCATCACCAACAGAGAACGCATATCCGACACCAGATTATTATATCCGAAACTGGCGCCGCGTTCGCACAGCATAATCTGATCATTACCGGCTGCCTGCGCTTTTTCGAGCACATGCTTCATATCCCACGGCGCCAGAAATTGCCCTTTCTTGATATTGACCGGTTTGCCGGCAGCAGCGACCGAAGCAATAAAATCGGTCTGGCGACAGAGAAAGGCCGGGGTTTGCAGCAGATCGGCCACTTCGGCCACGGCGGCCACCTGGTGCGACTCATGAATATCGGTCACCACCGGCAGGCCCAGTTCATCTTTCACCCGCTGCAGAATGCGCAGGCCGTCATCCAGGCCGGGGCCGCGGAAGCCATCCTTGCTGGTGCGGTTGGCTTTATCAAAGCTCGATTTAAAAATCAGCGGCACGCCGACGCGGTCGGCGATATCGGCAATCGCAACCGCTGTTTTCAGGGTAAACTCTTCACCTTCGATCACACACGGGCCGGCCAGCAAAACCAACGGCTGATCATTGGCAATGCGAATATCGCCAACGGAGACCGCCTGTTGCTTCACAAGGATGCCTGAGCTTTAGCGGCGCTGACAAAGGCCGCGAACAGCGGATGCGGCGCATAGGGGCGAGAGAGAAACTCCGGATGAAACTGACAGGCGACA
>JALUYG010000036.1 GCA_027013105.1 Mariprofundus sp. | reverse complement strand
TGCCAAAACACCAATGGTGGGGCAACCCCGCAAACGCAGACCGGCCGCCTCGAAACAGCCTGAAACGCCACCGCCTCCGGCTGCCAGGCCGAAACCGACGCGCATGTTGGCCAGACGCAGTCCGTCGCCGGATATTCGTCAGGTCAGGCAGCGACGCCCTAAACCGGTGAAGCGCAGGCCGCTCAGCAAACGCCGCCAAGCGCAAAAAAAGACGCCGAGGTTATCGAATCTGATGCCGTCGGCCATGGCGTTGTCACAACTCTCCAGCAATTACGAACGCGAGCGGCGCATGAAACAGAAACTCAACCGCGAAGCGGATATTCCCATCAATACGCGGCAGGTGAAATATGCTCCCTATGCGCATGCGTTGGTGCGGGCGCTGGAGGAGCAGTGGCGGCCGGGGCAGGCGAGATACGACGAGTTTCCTGCCGATGCCCGTCAGGCGCTGGTGAAGCTGACGATTGAACATGACGGCTCGCTCGGCGGCGTCGAAATCCTGCGCCCGAGTCCGATTCCGCAGATCAATGAAAGCGCCATCAGAGCCATTCAGGCGGCGGCGCCATTCAAGGTGCTGCCGTCATCATGGGGGCTGGATCGGGTCAGTTTTTACCTGACCTTTGAAGTGGTGGAGGATCATTTTGTTTTCCACCAGATGTAAACTACTGCTCGACTGGTATGGCGAGCATGGCCGTGATCTGCCGTGGCGGCGGACGCGCGACCCCTATCGCATCTGGATTTCTGAAATCATGTTGCAGCAGACGCAGGTGAGCACAGCGCTGCCGCGTTACCTGGCCTGGTTTGATCGGTTTCCGGATATCCGCTCGCTGGCGGCCGCGCCGCTGGATGATTTGCTGAAGCAGTGGGAGGGGCTGGGCTACTATCGTCGCGTCCGCCTGATGCATCAGGCGGCGATGAAAATCGTTTGTGAGCATGATGGAGAATTCCCCGATGCATTCGAAGCCATCATGGCCTTGCCCGGCATCGGTCGCTCCACGGCCGGCGCCATCGCCTCGTTCTGCTTCGCCGCCAACACGCCGGTGCTCGATGGCAATGTAAAGCGGGTGCTCAAACGCTGGCATGGCACAGCTGATGCTGCGGACAAGCAGTTATGGCAACTGGCCCAGGGCGCCATCGATCTCTCCGGCGACCCGGCTTGCTGGAATCAGGCCATGATGGAGTTGGGCGCGATGCTGTGCACAGCCAGATCGGCCGATTGCAAGGCATGCCCGGTGCAGCAGCATTGCGCTTCATCGTTTCAGATTGATTACAGCGTCGAACCCCGTCGCCGCGTACCTGTCCGCCATCTGCACTGGCAGGTGCATATTCACATCTCTCCCCAAAAAGGGATCTGGCTACAGCAGCGCCCGGGCTCAGGCATTTGGGCCAGCCTGTGGACGCCGCCGATTATCGAACTGCAAGACGTACCCGACACAGCGCCGGTATATATTCACCAGCTCACCCATAGACGTATCCATCTCTATCCTCTGCTCAGTGATGCCGCTCCATCCGGTGCAGGTCGCTGGGTTCGACGCCTCGAAGGTTACGCCCTGCCGACCGGCATCCACCGTCTGCTTGAAAAAACAGATTTGGCTTAATAACAATGGATGTTTTTGAGCCAGAAAAGCGTTCTGAAATCATGCGCCGCGTTAAATCGACCGACACGAAACCAGAAATTGTTGTACGAAAAATACTTCACGCCATGGGGTTCAGATTTCGTTTGCATCGAAAAGATTTGCCAGGCTCACCGGATATTGTATTACCGCGTTACAGAAAAATAGTTCTTGTGCATGGTTGTTTTTGGCACGGACATAATTGCCCGGCAGGCCGAAAAATTCCCAAGTCCAATGTCGAATACTGGCTGCAGAAGCTGGAAAGAAACCGCTTGCGTGATACAAAAAACCTTGCCAGACTCAATGAGTCTGGTTGGGATGTGTTAGTTCTGTGGGAATGCGAGATTAGGAGCCCAGAAATGACCAGAGATCGGTTAGAAGAATTTCTGGGGGTGGATGTATGAGTTTCAGTTTCTATGAGTTTTTTGCTGGCGGAGGAATGGCTCGCCTTGGGTTGGGCCAGCGCTGGAAGTGTCTATTTGCCAATGATTTTTGTCAAAATAAGGCCAAGATTTATCGAAAAAATTTCCCTGGCGGGAATGAATTTGTGGTTGATGATGTCTGGAATTTGTCAGCCGACGATTTGCCGGGTCAGGCCGATGTTGCGTGGGCCTCGTTCCCCTGCCAGGACTTGTCACTGGCCGGTGCGCGCAAGGGGCTTTCGGCGAAACGAAGCGGTTCGTTCTGGGGATTCTGGAGGCTCATTCAGCAACTGGATCAACAGGGGCGCAGCCCGCAAACGCTGGTGCTTGAGAATGTTGCAGGATTACTTACTTCACACGGCGGCGCTGATTTTCGGGAGTTGTTCGGCGTACTCATGCATAGTGGGTATAAGGCCGGCGGGCTTATTGTTGATGGCGCTTATTTCACCCCTCAATCCAGACCTCGCCTGTTCATCATTGCGACCCGTTTGGATGTAAGCAATAAACAGTCTCCTTCCGGTTGTTGGCTCACTCCCACATTGCTGAAAGCGTATGATAGTCTGCCTGAAGATATTCGCGCCAACTGGTTGTGGGCGCCACTACCTGCTCCGCCGCCACACAGCATAGGGTTGGATCGGATTATTGAAAATAGTCCACCCGACAAGCTATGGTGTACAGACGAACAGCGCCAAAAGTTGCTCGCTCAAATGTCGCCGTCGAATGCATTCAAGTTGGAGCAGGCGACCAAATTAGCGCGGACCGGAAGGAGTCCCATCATCGGCACGGGCTATCGTAGAACGCGCATAGAAAAGGGTGAAAGAGTTCAGCGTTTCGAAGTTCGTTTTGATGGCGTTGCGGGCTGCCTGAGGACGCCGAGCGGCGGTTCGAGTCGGCAGTTCGTGCTGATTGTGGAATCAGACTGTGTCAGTGTGCGGCTGCTCAGCGCTCGCGAAGCGGCTCGGCTAATGGGCATTCCGGATAAATATCAGTTGCCTGATCGCTATAATGAAGCCTATCACCTATGCGGGGATGGCGTCGTTGTAGATGCAGTTCGCTGGATTGCCGAACAGGTGCTGGAACCTATGATAGAAGAGGGGTGGAAGAAAAATGGCTCAAAAGAGCGTTATACCTTGTCTGCTGTCTGCTGAAACAAGCAAACGGATTGGGGATTATGCAGATGCGTTGGCGGCAGGCGCGCATAGTCTCGGAGATCATGGGCTGAGTCGCGAAGAGTTTGAACAGTCCGGGCTGTTGCGTGCAGCAATTGAACGCTTGAGGGGGCGGCAAGCTGCTTCTATGACGGATAAGCGCGAGTTTATTGCCGCCAAACTAAAAATCATGCAACAAGAAGGAGCCATTGCCGCATGGTCATTTAGCGGCTCAGCCGACCGCCATGATTACGAAGTGCGCATGCCAAATGGTCGTGTTTGCGCAATAGAAGCCAAGGGCTGCCTTGATGGCAATAACACGAATATATTTGAACGACCTCCGCATGCGGATGAATTTCTGATCTGGTCGCTATGCCAAAACCCCGGCGCGAACCCTCGTCATAATGTCTGGTCAGGTATCCATACCCGACTGAGCGCCGAAACCATTCACCGAAAAGTGCATGTCGATGCACTCATTGTCTGGGATATGTTATGCGGGTCGGCGGGCAGACCTTGCCCGAAATTGGAGGCCGGATTTAAAGAGCCGCCGCCATGCCTGTACCTGTTTCCACGCAGCGTATCCGACCCCCGCAATAACCCCTCGCCACCGCCCAGACAGGTTGAAGAGGTCAGCTTCGTAGCTGCTTTGATGAAAACTTTTTCTTGTCAGCAATCCAGCTTAAATCAGGTGCAGATCGAATCAAAGTACGAAAATAACGCACTGATGCGACGTACAACCATCGTTCGAAATGGAGAAGAGCAAAAGCAATCGCGCTGGACCGAGTTGCGCCGGGCGGGGCGATAGTCTCCTTTGAAGGCGGGGATAAATTCAGATGCATACAGGTTACTTTGATGTTCAACTTGATTAACTGAAAATGATTTAACCCATGAAGTATCGATCCTATCTTATTCTGGCGCTATTGCTGCTTCCGGTTGCAGCCCATGCGAACGGGCCGCAACACGGCATGGTGGTTGCGGCGCAGCCAGCAGCTGCCAGGGCAGGTGTTGCGATGCTGGAGCAAGGCGGCAACGCCTTCGATGCAGC
>JALUYG010000035.1 GCA_027013105.1 Mariprofundus sp. | reverse complement strand
CCCCATTCTGGTCGGGCTGATGGGCAGCGGCAAAAGCAGTATCGGCAGACGGCTGGCCCGGCACATGGGGCTGCCGCTGATTGATCTGGATGATTATATCGTTGAGCGGGCCGGGCGTTCGATTCCGGAGATTTTCGAGCAGGATGGCGAGCCGGCATTTCGGCAGATGGAAACCGACGCCTTGCGCGCAGTCGTGGGTCAACATGCTGTGATCGCCACCGGCGGCGGCATTGTCGGCAGCGCCGAAAATCGCCGCATACTCAAGGCGCACCCGCCGGTGATCTGGCTCAAGGCCAGCCCTGAATTTCTGGCAGGCCGCATCGACGGCGACAGCAACCGGCCGCTGATCGCCGCCGGCGACACGCTGAAAAAACTGCAGCAGCTGGCCGCCATCCGCTATCCGCTCTACGAGCAGTGCGCCGATTTTATTCTGCCACGCGGCGACATGAAGAAACCCGAAGCACTCAAGGCGATCATTCAATTCTTGTCAGGTAGTCAAAACCGAACCACGAATCAACACGAATAGACTTGAATCCGAAGCTGTAAGAAATGCGCCGGCATGGCGACTGCTGGCGCTATGAAAAAATATACATTAAAAATCACCCTGTTATTTCTGCTGCTGGGCATGGGTCTTTCAACGCCTGCCCGCGCCGCTGAGCCGAACTGGGACAGCTACGCCAGCTTGCTCAAAACGCATATCACATCCGGAGAAAAACACGGCGTTCGTCTGAATCTGGTGGATTATCCCGGCCTGGCCAGGGATAAGCGCTGGCCAAAGCTGTTGGCGCAACTGACCCGGTTCGATCTGCATCAGTTGACCACGCGTGATGAAAAACTCGTATTCTGGATCAACACATACAACATCCTGGCCATCAAAACCGTGCTTGATCACTGGCCACTGCAATCCATCCGCGATGCCGGCAGTCTGTTTTCGCCGGTATGGAACAAGCCGGTCGCCGTGGTGGCCGGGAAGATGCGCAGCCTGCATGAGATCGAGCACGAGATTTTGCGCCCCATGGGGGAGCCGAGAATTCACTTTGCTATCGTCTGCGCCTCGGTGAGTTGCCCTGATTTGCGTGCCGAGCCCTATGATGTGGCCAGCCTGAACCGGCAGCTCGATGCACAGGCCAGCGCTTTTCTTGCCCGCCCCCATAAAGGGCTGCTACTGCAACACGGCAGTATCAGACTATCGAAAATATTCGACTGGTTTGAAGATGATTTTCAGGCCCATGGCGGCGTGCTGAATTTTGTTTTGCAATATCGACCGGACATACCTGAAGGAACGCGCCTTGCCTCCTACCTGGATTACGACTGGTCGCTCAATAGCACTTCCGGGACATAAAAAGTAAGGCTTTTCTGCGGTGTACGCAGGTTGCCTGCCGTCCTATACTCCGCCGCTATGACTGAAATTGCCCTGACTCTGCTCTCCGCCGTGCTGGTGAATAATTTTGTGCTGACCAAGTTTCTCGGCATCTGCCCGTTTCTCGGCACCTCCAGCAAGGTGGAAACGGCTGTCGGCATGTCTTTTGCCGTGATGTTTGTGATGACGCTGGCCTCCACCGCCTCATGGCTGGTGCAGCAGTATGTATTGATCCCGCTGAACCTGCTCTATCTGCAGACCATCTTCTTTATCCTGATTATCGCATCGCTGGTGCAATTTATCGAGATGATGATCCATAAAACCAGCCCGGTGCTGTATCAGGGGCTGGGCATCTTTTTGCCATTGATCACCACCAACTGCGCCGTGCTCGGCGTGGCCATTCTCAATGTGCAGCAGGATCAGACCTTCCTGACTTCGGCGCTCTACGGGGCCGGCGCAGCCATGGGCTTTGCGCTGGTGTTGATTCTCTTTGCCGGTTTGCGTGAACGTATTGAAGTCGCTCCGGCGCCGATCGCCTTCAAAGGCTCGCCACTGGCGCTGATCACAGCGGGCATGATGAGCCTCGCCTTTATGGGCTTTTCCGGTCTGGTCAAGGTCTGATCCGGCGCGTTCAGGATATGTTGTGACAGGTTTACTGTATGCTCTGGCCAGCCTTGGCGCATTTGCGCTGCTCGCCGGCCTGATTCTGGCTATCGCCCAGAAAGCCTTCCATGTTGAAGGCGATCCGATGGTGGATAAAATCGATGCGCTGTTGCCGCAGACCCAGTGCGGTCAGTGCGGCTATCCGGGTTGCAAGCCTTACGCCACGGCGGTGGCGGGCGGCGAAGCCGAAGTGAATCACTGCGTTCCCGGCGGCGAACGCACCATGCTGCAGATCGCCGATCTGATGGGGGTGGAGCCGAAAGCGGTCGAGGAAGAGGCAGCGGCGCCCAGGCTCGCTTTTGTGCGCGAAGATGAGTGCATCGGCTGCACGCTCTGCATCAAGGCGTGTCCGGTCGATGCCATTATCGGCGCGCCGAAACAGTATCACACCGTCATCGCCGATCACTGCACCGGTTGCGAATTGTGCGTGGAGCCGTGTCCGGTCGATTGCATCGACATGCTCACCAAGCCGGAGTTGCTGGAGCACTGGTCGTGGCCGTTGCCGGATACCAAACGCTCGCAGATTGCGCATGAGAGGAGGGAGCAGCATGCCGGCCACGCTTAGAAAACTCGCCCAGCGGCTCGGCATGATGGCGCACAGCTTTCCCGGCGGCGTGCACCCTGAACAGCATAAAGTCAGCGGCGCTGCCGCCATTGAAGTTAATGAACTGGCGCCGGTGCATATTCTGCCCATGAAGCAGCATATCGGCGAGGCCTGTTCATCGCTGGTCAGCATAGGCGAACATGTCTTGCGCGGCCAGAAAATCGCCAAATCGGAAGGCTATGTTTCGGTGCCGATTCACGCCCCCACATCTGGCCGGGTGGTCAAAATCGAAGCGCACCCGATCGCCCACCCCTCCGGCATGGGCATGCCCTCGATCTTTATTGAATCGGACGGCGATGATGCCGTCGATCAGACGCTGGAGCCGATCAGCGACTGGCAAAACAGCGATCCGGCCATGCTGCGCGAGCGCGCCCGTATGTGCGGTTTGGCCGGGCTTGGCGGCGCGGTATTCCCCACCTTTATCAAACTGGTGCGCGATCAGCGCTTCCCGATTGAAACGGTCATCCTCAACGGCATCGAGTGCGAGCCGTGGCTGACCAGCGACCACCGACTGATGACGGAATTCGCCTCAGAGATCCTCACCGGCATGCGCATGATCAAACATATGGTCGGCGCGACGGCCGGGCTGATCGCCATTGAAGATAACAAGCCGGAAGCCGTGGCCGCCATGCGCGAAGCGGTTTCGGCTACAGACGATCTGAACGATGTGCGCGTGGTGGAGCTGCCCACCCGCTATCCGCAGGGCAGTGAAAAACAGCTGATCTACACCCTGACCGGCCGCGAAGTGCCGGCCGGCAAGCTGCCGATGCATGTCGGCATCATCTGCCAGAATGTGGGCACCACCAAGGCCCTGTACGACGCTATTGCGCTCGGCAAACCGCTGACCGAACGGGTGGTGACGGTGAGCGGCGATGCACTGCCGCGACCGGCCAACCTGATGGCGCGTATCGGCACGCCGGCGCGTCTGCTGTTCGCCCGCCAGGGGCTGGAGGATTTCAGCGGCCTGCAGATCGTGCATGGCGGCCCGATGATGGGCGAGCGGCTGAAAGGGCCGGATATTCCGGTGGTCAAATCCACCAACGGGCTGCTGGCGCTGAGCGCCAGTGCCATGGCGGCGGCGCATACGGTGGAGCAGCCGTGCATTCGTTGCGGCCACTGCAGTGAGGCCTGTCCGATTTCTCTGGTGCCGAATCTGCTGGCCGATCAGTGCCGCGCCGATCAGTTCGATAAAGCGGCGGATTATCAGCTGTTCGACTGTATTGAGTGCGGTTGCTGCTCCTATGTCTGTCCGTCGAATATTCCGCTGGTGCACTATTTCCGTTACGGCAAAGGCCAGATTGCGCTGATGCGCCGCGAACAGGCGTTCGCCGAAGCCTCGCGCCGGCGTTCGGAATCGCGTGACGCCCGCATTGCACGCGAAAAGGCGGAGAAGGCGGCGCGCCGTTCACGCGTGCGCAAAACGCATGCGCCGAAAACCGACGCCCCAGCGCCAGCTGCAGCCGGCAACGACAGTGCGGCTGACACAAAAACGGAGGAAGATCGCTGATGCCGCTGATTATGCTCAGCTCGCCCCACGCCCACGGCGGCGACTCTATTCGCATGATGATGTTCACGGTGATCATTGCACTGCTGCCTGCT
>JALUYG010000034.1 GCA_027013105.1 Mariprofundus sp. | reverse complement strand
TGCTTATCATGCACTGGCGATCAAACAGAACGGTGTGTTTGTCACTGCTGATGCAAAATATATCCAGAAATCCGCCTCTGCCGGGCATATCATGCACCTGAAGAATTGGACGGGTTCAACTGCGTAGAAGGGAGAGTAGGAATGAACATACTGTTTATAAAATCCACAAATCGACGCCACATTTTGCACAGGCATCTTTCGCAAGGGATTAATGCGCAGCTCTGACAGACAATAAATACTCCTTGGGCGTTTACACTTTTAACTGGCTGCTTGCACTGCAAAACTGACCAATTCGGTCACAACCTGCTGACAATTTTTGTCACAATTTATCATTCACCCTTAGAAACTCACCAACCTCACTGGCACAGACATTGCTTTTAACTCGTTGCATCATTGCCAACAATGGCTTATACAACAAGGAGAAACATACACATGAAAGAAGAAATCAACAAAACAGAAAAGGGCTTCACGCTCATCGAGTTGATGATCGTGGTCGCCATCATCGGCATTCTGGCTGCCATCGCTATTCCGCAGTTCTCAAACTACCGCACCAAGGCATTCAATGCCGCTGCCACATCTGACCTGCATACCGCACGTCTGGCTGAAGAGGCTGTGTTTGCGGATTATCAGGCCTATGGACAAACCGTAGCCACTACAAATACTGCCGGTTCAGGTGCTATTTTGACTGCCAATGGTTTTATCGCAACAGCTACAGCAGGACAGGAGGCTCCTGTTACCATCAGTAACAATGTTAGCTTGGCAGCAAAGGGAACTGCCACCCTTGCAGCTATCGTCTCCAAACATCAGAATGGGGATAAATTCTATGCAGCGCAGACGGATCTTTCTGGCACATACCAAAAGAATGGCACTGCCGGTACCGCAATGGCATCCGGGGATGTCATTACCCCATCAGCCAATACTGTACCAACTGGCTATACAGTAATGTAACCATTACGCGTATAGATTGTTACGTTAAATAAAGAGGGAATGCTCAAGGCATTCCCTCTTCTTTTCCCTCTACAACTCACCGGAAATGGGTGACCTTTATGCTTCAGTTTATTTCAGTACATAAAACCTATCCAAAACAGATCAATCGTTCTCCGGCTCACCATGCACTCAAAGGTATTTCCTTCACACTCAAAAAAAAGCAGACGCTGGGGCTTATTGGCCAGAACGGCGCAGGCAAAAGCACCAGCATTCGCCTGATTATGGGCTATATGCGCGCCGACAAGGGGCAAGTCATCGTCCTTCAACATAAAGAGCCTTCGCCTGCCACGCGCAGACATATCGGTTACCTGCCTGAAACATCTACCTTCCCGCCCAACCTGACCTGCATGGAACTGCTCCGCTTTGCCGGACGCTGCTGCAATATGCCGGCCAAGCTGATTGCAGAGCGATCAGAAACACTGTTGGCCCGACTCGGCATTGATGATGCCCGTAACCGCAGGTTGAGCGAATACTCCAAAGGGATGCAGCAACGGGCCAGCTTTGCCGCAGCACTGATTCACGATCCCGAACTGTTGATTCTGGATGAACCGATGTCCGGTCTGGACCCCATTGGCCGGGCTGAAATCATCACACTGATTCACGATCTGCGGGAACAGGGTAAGAGCATCCTGTTTTGCTCGCACCTGCTCGATGACGTTGAACGCATTACCGATGATGTCGCCATCCTGCATCAGGGCAACCTGCTCTATGATGGTTCGATTGCTGATCTGTGTGCACAGCAAACCACCCAAGAGAATAAACACGCCAGCCTGCAGGATGCCTTCGTCAGCGTCGTTCAGGGTTACCAACCATGAGCCGGATTCGCGCCCTAGCCTATATTACGTTCCTGAATGGACTCCGGCGCAACGCTGTATGGGGACTATGCCTGTTTGCGCTGATTTTTGAAATCTCTGGTATCTTTTTCATGGACTTTTTCGGACGCGACCTGGGCCGCGCCATTTCAGATTTTCAGTTTTCCATCATGTGGACCGCAGGCATGTTGTTTATTCTCTTTTACGCCGTACAGGCGCTTGCCTGGGATGATGATCACCGCAGCATCGATAGCATTCTGGCTCGCCCAATCTCCCGTACGGAATATGTGCTGGGCAGCATGGCCGGACTATCCCTGCTGCTGCTCTGCTTCGAACTGCTGCTGGCAGTACTGGCTATAGGCGAAATCCTGTGGATCAGACCTGAAATTAAAGCGGTCTATTTTCCCGTTTTTTCCATTGGCCACTTCATCGTTACATGGTTTGCACTGCAAGCGATTCTGATCGCGCATCTGGCCATTGTGATGCTTATTTCCTCCGCCATTCGCGGCGCGTTCCCGGTGATGCTGATCACGCTGGCATATTCCCTGATCTGCTCCGGTTTGCCGGTGGTCAGGGAATCGGTTCGACAGCAGGCGGAGACTGCGGCTCATGGACTGGATCACATACTGCAGGGCATGAGTATGTTTTTCCCCGACTTCGGTGTACTGGATTTAAAAGACAGTGTGTTAAGCATGGAAAGCATTGCGAGTATGATCGGCATGTCGGTGTGGATCCCGTTTGGACTGATATCTGTTTATGTGGCAGTCATACTGCTGCTATCCTGTATGATTTATGAACGCAGAGATATATTATGAAAAAAAGATTTAGATTGGGGTTCGCACACAAATGATCATTTCACGTACATTGATCATCTTGCCCATCCTGCTGATCTGTTATGGACTTCTCTTTGTTTCTCAGGATAAATATACTGGCAACACGCAAGCAAATATTTCACCTTCGCTTCCGGTCGGCATATTGAATGTGCTGGGGCATAGCTATATGAATCAATTGATTGCAGAATCCCTGTTCATCAAAACTGCAGTCTATTACGGCGGCCTGAACAGACAGATGGATGAAGCCAGCCTGGATATCATGGCGCAACATTTTTTAACCATCACCCGGCTTCATCCCAGGTTCCTTGATGCTTATTACCGCAGCGAATCGATCCTTGCTCACCGTGGCGACCGATATGTACAGATAGCCAACAAAATACTGGAGCGTGGAAAAACAGCCCTGCCTGATGAGGTGGCTATCCCCTTTTTTGAGGGGTTTAATGATTTTCATTACTTGAATGAACCCGTCAAAGCGGCAAATAACCTTCGCATCGCCAGCAATATTCCAGGCGCACCACAGTGGATCGGGCACCTGGCTAGCATGCTGATGGCGAGCGGCGGCAATATCCGCACCGGACTGGTCTGGTTGCAAGGCATGCGAGCCGCCACACAGGATGAAGATGAAAAAAGACGTTATGGCAAAGAAATTGCTATATTTGAAAAAGCGATGCAGGTTCAGCAGGCGCTGGATCATTATGCGCAGAAGCATGGAGGCTACCCTGAAAATCTGTCTGCCTTACTGGCAGAGGATCTAACTGCATTACCGACCTGGGAGGGTAATTACATGCTTGAGTACCAGCCGCCAAAACTCTTTCTTCGTCGCCGTCATTCACACCATGCTCATGATTGATCCATCGTTGAGAATAAAATCTGACAGCGGCTTTACGTTGGTAGAGCTAATGGTTGTCGTTGCCATTATCGGCATTCTGGCAGCCATCGCTATACCCGTCGCGTCGAATTATAAAGCTAAAGCGTACAACGCATCCGCCATCTCATATCTCTACTTCATTGCCAACGGGGAGTCCAATTACTGGGTGGATAGTCACACCTATACCTCTGTCCCTGCTGGCGATGGCCCCGGCCCAACCAGCATTGTGCCCGGCACTACTGTGCCATCCGGTGTCGGTTATATTGTAGGCGTGTTTCCGGCAACCGGGATGGATGCTACGTCCGGCAATGCCACTGGAAATGATTTTGTCGCCTTTACAGGTCATATCAATGGGACACAGGTTTATGGACTGGACTCCAACAGCAAACCCCAGAAACGCCCCAAGAAAGCAACCGCAGCAACTGCAGCGAGTGATGCAAAAACAGAAAACATCACTACTTTTCTACCATCCAACTGGGGCACGCCGCTTTAACTCAAATTCGACAGACTCCACCTTGGCGTCGCATCCCACTCTTCCGGGGGGGAAACGCCCTGCATGATTTTCCGGAATGCGGCATAGGCGATCATGGCGGCGTTGTCGGTGCAGTGTCTGGGGTGCGGCATGTGAACTTCAATCCCGTTCGCTGCTGCAAGTTCACCCAGCAAGGCGCGCAGGGCGCTATTGGCCGCCACGCCGCCGGCAATCACCAGCCTCGGTGCCTCTCTCTTCAGACAGGC
>JALUYG010000033.1 GCA_027013105.1 Mariprofundus sp. | reverse complement strand
ATCGGCGGCCTTGTCGAGCATCGCTACCTGCGAAATAAAGGTGGCTTTATGGCAGGCGATAAAATTGGCCGAATCGACCAGGTAGGGGGCGCGAATTTCATCCGGGCCAAATCTGAGATGCGACACGGTCTGCGAGCCGGCCTTCTTGGAGTCGTAAACAAAATAGCCCTGACAGTGCAGCGGCGTATTCTCGCCGATGATCTTGATGCTGTTTTTGTTGGCCGACACGGTGCCGTCGGAGCCGAGCCCGAAAAACAGCGCCCGGGTCACATTGGCCGGCTCGATATTGAAGCTGTGATCGACGCTCAGGCTGGTATGGGTGACATCGTCTTCGATACCGACAGTGAAATTGTTTTTCGGCTGCGTGTTGGTCAGCTCATCGAATACGGCCTTGGCCATGGCCGGGGTAAACTCCTTGGAGGAGAGGCCGTAACGTCCGCCGATCACTTGAGGCAGCGCCGCCAGCTCGCCGCACATCACCGATTCCGACAGTGACGCCAGCACATCCTGATAGAGCGGTTCGCCGCGCGCCCCGAGCTCCTTGGTGCGATCCAGCACGGCGATTTTTTTCACCGTCTCCGGCAGCGCCGCCATCAGGTGTTGGCGCGAGAAGGGGCGGAACAGGTGTACGGTGATCACGCCGAGTTTCGCACCATCGGCATTGAGCACCTTGATCGTCTCCTCAATCGTTTCGGCCGCAGAACCCATGACGATAATCACGCGCTCGGCATCTGCCGCGCCGAAATAGTTGAATAGTTGGTAGCGTCGACCGGTCAGTTCGGCGAATTGATCCATGGTTTCGGAGACAATGCCGGGGGTGGCGTCATAAAACGGGTTGGCGCGTTCGCGGGCCTGAAAATAGACATCCGGATTCATGGCGGTGCCGCGAATGAACGGGTTGTCCGGGCTCAGTGCGCGATTGCGATGTGCAAACACCAGTTCATCATCGATCATGGTGCGAATCTGGGCGTCTGAGATGAGGCGGATTTTGTTGATCTCATGCGAGGTGCGGAAGCCGTCGAAAAAATTCATGAACGGCACGCGGGCGCGCAATGTGGCGGCATGGGCAATCAGGGCGAAATCGTGCGCCTGCTGCACCGAAGCGGAAGAGAGCATGGCGAAGCCGGTGGAGCGCGCCGCCATCACATCCTGATGGTCGCCGAAAATCGACAGCGCCTGCGTGGCCAGTGAACGGGCGGCGATATGGAATACGGTGGAGGTCAGCTCGCCGGCGATCTTGTACATATTCGGGATCATCAGCAGCAAGCCCTGCGACGAGGTGAAGGTGGTGGTCAGCGCGCCGGCCTGCAGGGCGCCGTGCGCCGATCCGGCTGCGCCGCCTTCCGATTGCATCTCGATCACATCCGGCACCTGTCCCCAGATGTTTTCGATCTGCGCCGCCGACCACTCATCGCACAATTCGGCCATCGATGACGACGGCGTAATCGGATAGATCGAGCAGAGCTCGGACACCTTATAGGCGATATGGGCGACACCCGTGCCGCCGTCAAACGTGATCTGTTGGGCTCTGTTTTTATCCGTCATCGTGAGTCTATCCTTTGTTGGCGCTGTCATTGTTCACATCACAGTCGAAAGCTATTACCGCAAAGATCGCAAAGGCACGCAAAGGACAATCAGAGACAGGTTGAACTGAAATCCGGTTCTTGATAAAACCTTGTTTTGCCTTTCTTTGCGCACCATTGCGTACTTTGCGGTTCAATCTTAAAGTCTATTCCTTGACCATCTCAATCGCGTGGCAGGGACACTGCTCGAAGCAGGCGGCGCAGCCGGTGCATTTGTCGTAGTCGTAGAGATAGCGTTTGCCCTTGCCGAGCTTGATAATGGCCCCCTCCGGACAGGAGCCGTAGCAGCCGTCGCATTCGAAGCAGTTGCCGCAGGAGAGGCAGCGTTTGGCTTCAAACAGCGCTTCTTCTTCACTGTATCCCTGCAATATCTCTTCAAAGCCGCCCAGCCGCTGTTCGGGCGCAATCTCGCCCTGTTTGCGTTTCGGCGCTTCCGTGCTGTACCACAGTTGCAGCTTATCATGCTCGACAATCGGGTGTTTGGCCGGCGGTTGGTAGCTGTCGCCGCGCAGCCATGCATCGATATAACGCGCCGCCTTCTTGCCGTGGCCGGTGGCGATGGTGACGGAGCGTTCGCTCGGCACCATATCGCCGCCGGCGAATATGCCTTCTGCGCCGGTCATCATATTCGGGCCGACAATCACCGTGCCGTCGGGGTTGAATGCGATGCCCTCGACATTTCTTAAAAAGCCGGTGTCGGTGTCCTGGCCGACAGCCATGATCAGCGCATCGGTCTCCAGCGTTTCGGTTTTGCCGGTCGGTTGCGGGCGCCCCTCTTCATCCAGCTCCATCACCTCCACCGTCATGGTGGTGCAGTCGATCTCTTTAATGGTTCGCAACCAGTTGATTTTCACACCCTCTTCAATGGCTTCATCGGCTTCGAAATCGTGCGCCGGCATGCTTTTGCGGTCGCGCCGGTAGATAATCACGGCCTCTTCCGCGCCGAGCCGCTTGGCGGTGCGCGCCGCATCCATGGCTGTGTTACCGCCGCCGTAAATGGCCACGCGGCGGCCGAGCTGCAGATCTTCGCCGTTCTCGACGCTTTTCAGGAAGCTGACCGCATCGAGCATTTTGCGCGCATCGCGGCTGGGGATTTCGATATTCTTGCTCAGGTGGGCGCCGACGGCGATAAACACGGCATCGAAGTTACCCTTCGATTTCTCCGCTTCCACATCCTCAACCCGGTAGTCACAGGTAATTTTCGCGCCCATATCGACGACGCGCTGAATCTCATCGGCCAGTTCCTTGCGTGGCATGCGATAGGCAGGAATGCCGAAATGGATCATGCCGCCGGCGACCGGCCCGGCTTCAAGAATTTCCACCTCATGGCCGAGCCGGATCAGGTGATAGGCAGCGGAGAGGCCGCTGGGGCCGGCGCCGACAATCAGCACGCGTTTGCCGCCCGGCTGCGGGGTGAATTTCGGCTGCCAGCCATTCTGCATGGCCAGATCGCCGAGAAAACG
The DNA here is from genome assembly GCA_027013105.1 of Mariprofundus sp. Lineage (GTDB taxonomy): Bacteria > Pseudomonadota > Zetaproteobacteria > Mariprofundales > Mariprofundaceae > Mariprofundus. The sequence continues at coordinate 1,203 of JALUYG010000033.1, read as the reverse complement.
CTCTACCGCATGGATGCTGACCGTATCATCCGTGTAGTTGCGGTTGCAGGCGGTTTCGCAGGGGTGGTAGCAGACGCGCCCGTGAATGGCCGGGAAGGGGTTGTGTTCGATGAGTTTCTGCCAGGCTGCTTCATATTCGCCGTTCTGGGCCAGATCCAGCCAGCCCTGAATGTCTTCGCCGGCCGGGCAGGCATGATTACACGGTGGTAGAAAATCCATATATACCGGCTTCTGTAAGCGATGCGCACCGGTGCCGATCGCATGCTGGGTCAGATCCAGGCTGCCGGTCATATATTTTTTTGCTGTCGATTTCGATGTCATAGGCTCGGGCTCACGGTCATAGGGATTGGTGTGAAAGCGCACTATAATCCAAAGCGTCGAAAAAGCGTATAAACAATACGGCCATCATGTCGATACCGGCACGCCACTTGACACACATCAAAAGATATATCTATAGTTCAACTTATAAAAGTAGAAAGGCATACTGTTGCAGAAGTGGAATCGTCTATGCCGTCCGGGGGTGGAGATGTGAGAGGCATGCTATGCCGTGTTGCGGTGGTCGTATTGGCGATATTGTCCGGTGCTGGCGCCGGGGTGGCCGCCACATGGACGACATCGGCGGATATCCGCGAGCGTTACCAGTCTTTCGATAACTTCAATTTTAACTCAAGCGTCAATCAAAACAGCCGGGAGTTTGATTCCAGGTTATATATCAAAGCGAAGGCTGATTTTGGTCATGGACTGAGCATCTTTCTGCAACCGCAGGCCATTTATATTCTCAATCACAGCACTGCCAGCGGCACACAGAACTTCTCGCAGGCGGATCTGTTGCAGGCCTGGCTGCAATACAATATCGGTGATTTCGGCATAAGGCTTGGCCGGCAACAGCTTGCCTATGGCGATGAACGCTTGCTTGGACATCTGGGCTGGAAGGATGTGTCGCGTACCTTTGACGGCATCAAGGGGATGTATCACGCCGGCCCGGTGAAGCTGGATATGTTCGCTGTTCATCCGGCTGATATTGTCGCTATGACGCCGAGTGCGGCATCGCCGCAGGGCAAGTCGCTGGTGTCATGGGAAGATCGGCGTCTGCTTGGATTTTACGGTAATTATAATATTGCGCCCAAAAGCGGGGTTGATGCCTATTTCATCAACTGGCATCACAATCAGCATGCTGCGGTGGGCAAGGGGCGTAATCTGAAT
>JALUYG010000032.1 GCA_027013105.1 Mariprofundus sp. | reverse complement strand
CGGCGTACCGATCGCCGCCGGCCCGTTGCAGGGCGAAGATGCGCTGCATTCCACAGTGATGATGCCGCCGGGCCTGCCGGTGGCGACGGTGGGCATCAACGGCGCCAAAAATGCAGCTCTGCTGGCTGTGCAAATACTGGCGGTGAATGATGAAGCGCTCTCCCGGCTGCTGTTGCAAGATCGCGCCGCTCAGGCTGAGGCGATTCTGTCTGAGGCGTAGGCCGCTGTTGCATCGATATCCCCATCGTTCAACCCGTTGCGCGGCGGCGAAAAATCCAGCCGGCAGACGCGGTTGCACGCAGGCCAGGCTGGCCGCCTTGCGCAGCGCCGCCCGGCTCAGAGGGGGAGGGGTGATTGCGCATGCCACGGCAACCCTGCCCGGCGTCGCGGCGGCGCCGCAATCGCCCGAAGCCGTCCGCAGGTTGATCCATTTCAAACAGCGCTCCGGCCCGTTTCTGCTATTGGCCGACTCCGCCAGTCGCGCGCTGTCGCTGGCCCGCTACCGCTCGCCGGCGTTGCGGCGTCTGGCCCGAAGCAGCTGGCCGGGGCCGGTCACGCTGGTGTTTGCCGGTAAGCCGGGGCTGCCGCCCTGCTGTTATTTTCGCGGCAAGCTGGCAGTACGTGTCGATGCTGCGCCGCAGGCCCGTCAACTGGCGGCGGCCTGCGGCGGCCTGCTGATTTCCAGCAGTCTGAACCGCAGGGGCGGTGAATCGCAGCAGCCGGATTTCAGATTGCAGATGCGCGCCCATCGCCATCTCCATGGTCGCCTGATCGGGGTTGATGCATCCGGCAAACCCTCATCGGTATTGCGTATATGGCGCAATAGTTCCACCATAATTCGACAATGACGCAGCCGCCATGAGTAGCTAACATGCCGCGCATGCAAACATTCCCCGATCTATTGAAAACATTGTGGCAGCGCGTCGGCTCGATGTCGCTGGCCATTATTCTGCTTGTGGTGCTCTCCATCGCTTCGGTGATTGGCACGGTGCTGCTGCAAAATCAGGCGCAGGCGGACTATCTGCAGCAGTTTGGCCCGTTGTGGTACTGGGTGTTTCGTTCGCTCGGACTGTTCGATATGTACCACACCTGGTGGTTCATCAGTATGCTCGGCTTTTTGATGGTGTCGCTCACCTCATGCCTGTGGCGCAACATTCCGAAGATGCTCAAGGAGATGCGCACGCGCAAGGTGCCGGTTTCCGACAAGGCGTTGAAACGTTTTCAGCACCTGCATGAGTGGCATCTGCCTGCAGGGGTCGGTGTTGAGGCGTTGCAAGAGGCCTTCCGGCAACGACTGGATGGCTGGGAGTTCAAGGCCAGCGAGCAGGGCGGCAACCACTATCTCCGGGCCGATAAAGGGCGCTGGAACAAGTGGGGCTATATTCTCGTGCATGCTGCGATTCTGGTGATTCTGGTCGGCGGCTGGATCGGTTCGGAATATGGCTTCCGTGGCAATATGGCCGTGCCGGAAGGCGCTTCGGAAAATGAGATCGACTTTCTCCAGGGCACGGAAACAGGGCATCTCACCATGCCGTTTTATGTGCGTTGCAACAGCTTTACTATCGACTTTTTTCCCACCGGCGCACCCAAAGAGTTCCGCAGTAATTTGACGATTATTGATCACGGCAAGGAAGTGCTGACCAGTGATATTATTGTCAATGAACCGTTGTATTATAAAGGCGTGCGCATCTATCAGGCCAGCTTTGGCGATGGCGGTTCGGATGTCACCCTTAAGCTGTACCACCTGGATGGCACAGGCGCAATCACCACGGCCAAAACGCAGGTTTACGAAACATGGACGGATAAAAAGAGCGGCGTTTCCCTGACGCTGACCGATTTCAAACCGTATAATGTGGAGAATATGGCCGATCCCGGCCAGCCCAAGGACTTTAAGGATCTCGGCCCGGCTGTGATTTATGAAATGCGCGGCCCGGGCATGAATCCGGTCAAGATCAAGGCCTTTATGAACCCGTTTATCGGCCCTGATGGCGATAACCGCGGTTCGTTTCTGATGGTGTCGAGCACCGGCGACAAGGCCGATTATAAGGCGTTGTCACTCGGCATTGATTTGACCAATCCGAATGAGTGGCGGCTGTTTCATGCCTTTATGAAGCATCTGGGCGAAGCGCACAAACGCACCCAGGATTCCGCCAGAGCGGCATTTCAGGCCGCCATGTATGATGTATTCGGCCGGGATAAGGCGAAGTGGCCGAAAAACTTCCAGGCCATGGCGATGCGCACGCTGCAGGCGGTTCGCGTGCTGCCAAGCCTGCAGTGGCCGATGCTGCCGATGCTGGTGGATTATAAGCAGCACTACTACACCGGTCTGCAGCTGGCTCAGGATCCGGGCATGAATATTGTCTGGCTCGGTAGCGCCATGCTGGTGTTCGGGCTCTGCATTATGTTTTATATGCCGCATCGCAAGCTGTGGCTGGTCATCCGGCCGGCGCAGGGGCGGATGCATATCAGTCTGGCCGGCATGGTGAATCGAAATCACCTTGTTTTTACTAAGTATTTTCACGATGTTTTCACAAAGCTTGATCAGGATTTTGGCGAAATAAAATCCTGAGTCAGGCGCGTCAGCGGGTGTCAGGGATCATCTGCTGAAGGAATCAGCCGAACAGACCAAGAGGAGAATAGTTATGACTGCAACCACTGCCGAGGACGGCTTTACTGCGACATTATACCGGGGGCGCTGGGTCTTTTTGCGTTTTGCCGCCTATCTGGGGGCGATGGCCGGCATTGCCGCCATGGCCAAATTCGGCGTGGGCGCGTATGAAGAAAATGCATTTCTGTATCAGATTCTGAGCATGAAAGGTCTGATCTGGGGCGGCACGGGGGCGCTGGCCGGGTGCGGACTGGCCATTGTCGGCAGTGTGATGAAGCCGACGCTGCCGGATGCAAAAATGGCGCGTAATTTTGCACCCTGGCTGGATGGCTTTCTGCTGATGGTGATTCTGGCTTCGGTATGGGCGCTGTTTGAGCCGGCAGCCGATCAGATATCGTATGAAAATCAGTCCAATCTGTTTTCCGGGCGTGTGATTATGGCGATGAATGTGATCTTTATCTTCTCGGCCGTATCCTATATCGCATATCTGTTTGCGCCGGAATCCTTTATTGGCCGCATCGCCACATGGTCGGCCTATGCCGGCATCTACCTGGGCGGCTCCGCACTGCTGCTGCGCTGGCATGAGTCCTACCTGTTTGATATGGAGATCGGCCATGCGCCGGTATCCAACCTGTATGAAGTATTTATTTTGTTGTGCTGCATTACCGCCGCCGTTTATCTGGCGCTGGAAAAGCGCTATCAGGCCAAAGCCATGGGCGCCTTTGTGATGACGCTGGTATCGGCGGCCGTATTCTTTGATGTCTGGCTGGCTTCCGTGGGGCAGGGCGATATCAAGCCGCTGGTGCCAGCGTTGCAATCCTACTGGATGAAGATCCATGTGCCGATGAACTTTGTCGGTTACGGCTCCTTCGCCGTGGCCTGCGGCGCCGGCATGGCCTACCTGTTTCGTCATCGCCTGGAGGCCAAAGGTGGAACCTCCAAAATGCTGAAGATTTTCCCGTCACTGGATCAGCTCGATCAGTTGGCCTACAAGGCGGTAGCGATCGGATTTCCGGCCTTCACACTGGCCACAATTCTGGGCGCTGCCTGGGCGGCTGAGGCATGGGGCGGCTACTGGTCCTGGGATCCGAAAGAGACCTGGGCGCTGATCGTGTGGATGATTTATGGCGCCTACCTGCATGCGCGCGTCTCCCACGGATGGCACGGCAAGGCGTTGGCCTGGTGGGCTGTGGCAGGTTTTCTGGTGACGGTATTCTGCTTTCTGGGCGTGAATATGTATCTTTCCGGTCTGCACTCCTATGGACGACTCTCGTAAGTCATAAAACTGTGCTATACTTCATCCCGTCTGATTGAGGGGTGTGTTCAATGAAGCCATTGCGTAAAATCATCTTTCCTGCCGCCGGCATGGGAACGCGTTTCCTGCCGGCCACGAAAGCCAGTCCGAAAGAGATGTTGACCATCGTGGACAAGCCGCTGATTCAATATGGCGTGGAAGAGGCGCTGGCGGCGAATATGGAGAAGATCGTGATCGTGACCGGGCGCGGCAAGCGCGCCATTGAGGATCATTTCGATATCTCCGCAGAGCTGGAAGCCAACCTGAAAGCGGCCGGTAAAGAGGAGATCTACCAAAGGGTTTCGCATGTCGCCCGGATGGCCGAAGTGGTGTATGTGCGACAGAAGGAGGCCAGAGGTCTGGGGCATGCCGTGCTGT
>JALUYG010000031.1 GCA_027013105.1 Mariprofundus sp. | reverse complement strand
GCTCGAACCTGCAACCTACGGCTTAGAAGGCCGTTGCTCTATCCAGTTGAGCTACAGGCGCTCGCCAGATCGCGTCCAGTGCTACATACGCCGCACGATTCCTGCTTGAATGGTCGGGGCAGGGTGATTCGAACACCCGACCCTCTGGTCCCAAACCAGATGCGCTACCAGGCTGCGCTATGCCCCGTTATTCAAGCCTTCATGCGAAGGCGGCGGACAATAGGCATCCTCTTCCCGTTCGTCAATCCCTAAATCGTTATCGCAATCAATGCGTAATCATCAATACTGCCGGCCTGAATAGAAGTGTGAAGAATACTGACGTATGCCGCTTTCACGGATAGAGTCGCGCACCTTTTAATCTATCCTGATGTGAGGTGCGCCATGAGCAGAATCACCATGCTTGGAACCACAATTTGCTGCGTGCGTAAAAACGGCGAAGTGGCCATCGGCGGCGATGGACAGGTAACGCTGGGCGACACCGTGGTCAAACACGGCGGGCGCAAGGTGCGCACCATTCGCGACGGCGCTATTCTCACCGGCTTTGCAGGCTCCACCGCCGACGCCATGAATCTGTTTGAACGCTTCGAAGCCAAGCTCGATGAACATGGCGGCAGCCTGCTGCGCGCCGCCGTGGCGCTGGCCAAGGATTGGCGCACCGATAAATATCTGCGTCAGCTCGAAGCCATGATGATCGTCGCCGATAAAGACAACACATTGCTGATCTCCGGCAACGGCGATGTGCTGGAACCGGACGACGGCGTTGCAGCTATCGGCTCCGGCGGCGGCTATGCCAAGGCGGCAGCCACCGCCCTGCTCAATCACAGCGAACTCTCCGCCGCCGATGCCGTGCGCGAAGCGATGCTAATCGCCGCCAATATCTGCATTTACACCAACAGCAATATCACCATCGAAACCATCCCCCAGGAGTCGTAACCGTGAGCCAGACCATGACCCCGCGTGAAATTATTTCCGAACTGGATCGATATATCGTCGGCCAGAACGACGCCAAACGCGCCGTCGCCATTGCGCTGCGCAACCGCTGGCGTCGTCAGCAGGTGGCTTCGCCCATGCGGGAAGAGATTACGCCGAAAAATATCCTGATGATCGGCCCCACCGGCGTCGGCAAAACCGAAATTGCGCGCCGACTGGCGCGACTCGCCAATGCCCCGTTCATCAAAATCGAGGCGACCAAATTCACCGAGGTCGGTTATGTCGGTCGCGATGTGGAAACCATCATTCGCGATCTGGTCGATACGGCCATCAAAATCGTGCGCGAGGAGCATCTGGCGCGGGTGCAGACCAAAGCTGAAAAAGTCGCCGAAGATAAACTGCTGGATATTCTGATTCCGCATCCGGTGGCGCCTAGCGGCCCGCACAACAGCGACGCCAGTGCGGCGAGCAACGAGTCGCGCGAAAAGATGCGCCATAAGTTGCGTCTGGGCGAGCTCGATCGCCGTCAGGTCGAGATTGACGTGGAGCCGCAGCAGGGCGCGCCGATGCTGCAGATGCTCAGCGGCTCGGGTTCGGATGCGATCGACCTGCAGGATATGCTCGGCAACCTGATGCATAAGCAGAAAACCAAAAAGCGGATGGATGTCGCCGATGCGCTGAAAATCATTCAGCAGCAGGAGGCGGATCGCCTGCTCGATCAGGATGCGATCAAGGAGGAGGCGATTCAGCGCGCCGAGAATGACGGCATCGTATTTCTTGATGAGATGGACAAGATCACCCACCGCAGCGGCGTGCAGGGCGGCGATGTTTCGCGCGAAGGGGTGCAGCGCGATCTGCTGCCGCTGGTTGAAGGCACCACGGTCAATACGCGCTATGGCCATATCAAAACCGATCATATCCTGTTTATCGCCTCCGGGGCGTTTCATCTGGCCAAGCCATCCGATCTGATTCCGGAGCTACAGGGGCGTTTTCCCATCCGGGTAAACCTGAATGCGCTCGGTGAAGAGGAGTTCCGCCGCATTCTCGTGGAGCCGGAGTCATCGCTGACGCGTCAGTATATGGCGCTGCTCGATGCCGAGAATGTGCGCATTGAATTCGGCGAAGACGGCATCTCCGAACTGGCCCGCATTGCCGTGGTGGTCAACGAGAAGACCGAGAATATCGGCGCGCGTCGCCTGCACACGCTGCTCGAACGGGTGCTGGAAAACATCAGCTTTGAAGCTTCCGATCGCAGCGGCGACACTGTCCACGTCAGCGCCGAATATGTGCGCGAACAACTCGGCGAAATCTGCGAAGATGAGGATCTATCGCGTTATATTCTTTGATCTAACCCGGATTATTCATGAATAGTCCGGGCTAACGACAATCAAACAGAGCGGGAGGCATCGGTTCGATGCCTCCCGCTACTGTTTTCAAAACCGGATGTTGTTTCGTCAGGCCTTTTTAACAAACTCCGACTTCAACTGCATGGCGCCGAAACCCGGGATTTTGCAGTCGATATTGTGATCGCCTTCGATCAATCGGATCCCCTTGACCTTGGTGCCAACCTTCAGATCCGATGAAGCGCCCTTGACCTTCAAATTTTTGATGATGGTGATGGTGTCGCCATCGGCCAGCAGGTTACCGTTGGCATCACGCACCACCAGCCCTGTTTCTGCTTCCTCGGCAGCGGCTTCGGCCGTCCACTCGTGGGCGCACTCAGGGCAGACAAACATGCCGCGATCCTCATAGGTATATTCCGACCCGCACTGCGGGCAATTGGGTAGATCACTCATAATAAAATCCTTCTGAAAATTTGCCGGCATTATACGCATTCCCGGACTGAACAGAAGAAGCTTTGTTTTTTGCGGCTGGAACTGATGTCTATAAAAGCCGGGCAATCGGAGCGAAGGATTTTCTGTGAATCGGACACGGGCCATGCGCATGCAGCGCATCCATGTGCGCTTTGGTGCCATAGCCTTTGTGTTTGCCGAACTGATAGCCGGGATAGCGGCAATCGAACATCGCCATCATGCGATCCCGCACCACCTTGGCCACAATCGAGGCAGCGGCGATCTGCTGCACGCTGTCGTCGCCGCCGATCACCGCTTCGGCCGGCACGGCCAGATCGGGGATGCGATTGCCATCCACCAGCACCCTGGCCGGCGTCACAGAGAGCCCTTCGACCGAGCGCCGCATCGACAACATCGTCGCATGCAGGATATTGAGCCGGTCGATCTCATCGATCGTGGCCATGGCGACCGAACAGGCCACGGCATGCTTGCGGATATGGTGGTAGAGCCTGAGCCGCTTTTTTTCAGCCACTTTTTTGGAATCGCGATATTTGCCCAGATAGGGGTCGTCGGCCGACAGTATCACCGCCGCCGTCACCACCGGCCCCGCCAGCGGCCCGCGCCCGACCTCATCGACACCGGCGATCATGATAGGTTAGCAGGCACAGATTTATGCAGATTGGCGCTGATAGAAAACAGCCATGAGAAAGCAGCAGATAGCTTCCGGTTCGGGGTGGTGTGCAAGCCATGACAGGGGGCATTTCTCATAACAGCGGAACCTCACATTGGGCTGCAGCACGTTGCAAGCTCTTATCCAGTGTGGCCAGCGGGAGACCCTCGCGCATGGCAAGATCGAGGTAGGAGGCATCATATGTAGAAAGGCTGTATTGGCGGGCCAGAAACAGGATATCGCTCATTGCCCGCTGTCGTGTTTCGATCCCAATTGATCCAGTACTGCATCGGCCCGGGCGCAGCATTCATCTTCAAAGCACCATGCCATGACCACAGAGTTATCGAGCACAAAGCGGTCAGCATGGGTATCTGCAGGCGCGGTACAACTCAACGGAGCCAATTTAATCGCGACCCTCTGCAATCATCTCCTGAATCGACGCCCCTTGCAGGGTTTTGCCTCGTCGAAACTGCTTCATATCATGGATCAGGTCACTGATCTTGCCGGTCGCACCTTCAACAGGTTGCAGTACCGCAACCGGACGACCATGTCGGGTGATCGTGACCCTCTCCCCGCCGGCAACCTTTTCAAGCAGTTGGGGCAGGTGCGTTTTGGTTTCATAGACACCGATTTGACTCACAGCACACCTCCGGATATTAAACAGACCAGACTCAGACCAGTATAGTCGGCACCTTGTCCGAAAGTCAATCCCGAATCCAAAACCGGTCGAGGATTAGCCCCTGAGCGCGGCGCCGAAGCGTTTCTCCATCGCTGCGATAATGGCTGCGGAGGCCGCGTCGGAATCTTCCTGCGTCAGGGTGCGTTTCGGATCCTGCAGGGTGAAGCGGATGCCGAGACTCACCTGGCCTTCCGGCACCCCCTTGCCTTCGTAGCG
>JALUYG010000030.1 GCA_027013105.1 Mariprofundus sp. | reverse complement strand
GCTTATGACGTTGGATGACGATTTCCGTGTGGTGCTTTCAAGGGATTTGGAACAGCGAAACGAACCATTTGTGCAGCAGTTCTTTCACCCGCTGGCCGGACAGCCGATCACACTGCCTGAGCGATTCACGCCCGATCCATCTTTTCTGGCGCAGCACCGGGAAGCGGTATTTGTCGATCATGTCTGAGTCTTAAATCGAACCTGCTGTCCTACTACCGAGTCAATTCCGCTTGATTGATTGGAGCAGGTTCAAAAGCTCTTCGATATCTCGATCTGTCCTGTCCGTTGCTGCATCTTCGCATGCCTCCAATGAATGGAACTCATGCCATTGGCGGTCAAGATCGGAAATGGGTTCGTCAAAATAGAGGGTGGGGATATTCAGCACTTCTGCTTCAAAGAAGTCCTGATCAATCAGCAAACTGCGCACCTGATCTTCAAGCGCAGCAGGCGAAGAACCCCTCCGGTTTTTGAAGATTACCTCACCCCATTGCTTATAGTTCCCGGCATCCCGATACAAATATTGCATGCGTATATTCAATTGCAGCTCCTGACCATCACACCAAATCGTAGCAGCAGGAATACCTCTTGCCAGGACCCCAATATTTTTAATTATGAACGGTCAGGCCGGTGCCTTGCCGGTGGGTGGTGACGATTCGCATCAATGGATTCTGCAGGGCATGCATAGTTGAGTCGTATCTGTCTGTTTTCGCTATCGCACCAATTGTAGCAATAGCCATTGCTTCGATTGGCTTGCTCCTCGGGATGAAACGGCAGTCGAATAAAATCAGGATGGTATTGCGCTTTGCAGATTGAGATGCTCAACCATCGGATCGAAATCGCGATCGGAGTAGAGCAATGGCAGTTCGTGTTCAATGCAGTATGAGGCGATCATGACATCGATGGTTTTGCGCACAGTAACACCCTTTTTGCGTAACCGACGGTAGTTTTCAGCAGCCCTTACCGCTGCTTGTGGACCGAGCATGGCGACGACAGGCAGACAGCTCAATAATTCCCGCGCCTTGCGAAAGTCGGCATCCTTGCGGAACCCCTGCAACACCTCGGTCAGTATCAGGTCACCCATGATCACTTCATCAACACCCAGCGCCCTGTCCAGCGCGTTGGCCTGTGCTGTGATGCGGCCGTTGAAGTAATCAATCCAGACGGAGGAATCGACGAGCATCAATAATCGGTGCGCATGGCATCCAGATCATCATCCCATGCCAGCTTGCCGCGCCATGCCTTGATGCCCAGCTGTTTTTTCAAACGGATCACTGTTTTCAAGCCCTCTTCAACAACACCCCGCTTGGTGGTGATGCCGGTCAACGCCTGAGCCTCGGCGATCAGATCATCATCCAGAACGATATTGGTACGCATATTCAGACCTCCGATGTGTACTGGTTAGTCATATTATGCACATAAAATCAGGGAGAATCAACCTTAAAAGATCACCGGCTTACATTGTCTGCTCTTGATTGGTGCATTGCCGTCAAATTACCTGACTGCAGATATTGGGCAATCAGTGGATTCTGTCCGGATTCATACGGTGAATCGTATCTGCTATCTGATCACGGAAGTGTCGCACGACTGGCGGTAAATTCAGTTTCGAATACCGGCTCGCGGGCCAGTGTGGGGGAAAGTCCTATCGCACGATGTGCAGCTACACCCATAGCTTCACATCGCTTGCTTCTCAGGCTGCAACGGCAGATGAATAAAATCAGGCGACTTGTTTCAGGCGTTCGGCACCCTACCCTGAGCACAGGCTGATCAGTGTGCGTGGGTGATACGATCTAACGCTGACGACGCAAATCGAAAGAGAGGCAGGGGTCCATCACAGCCCATAGGCCAGCATCATTCTGATAGACCATATCCATATCTTTTTTCATATACTGGCCGCATATGGATTCCGATGGCTGCTATGTTGTATTCATGCGCGGCGTATTGAAACGCCGCGCCCTGGAATGCAATTTATATCCATGGAACATGTCCTTCGCATGGCTTGCCCATTCCGGCTCATGGTTACCCGTTCATCTGATTCCATGCAAGTATCTGCCAGTCGGTGCGCTGCTGGGATTCATTGCCGGCATAGATAACGGTGCCGTCGAGCCATTGGTCAGGGAAGCTTTTTTTGAAGTGATTCAAACCCTTGAAATAGTCGCTGGTGATCGTGGCGCCGGCCTTGATCTCCAGTGCGTGAACAGATGCGCCCTCCGGTTCGATCAGATCGACTTCGTTGCCGACGTTGTCGCGGTAAAAATAGAAATTTGCGCTGCGTCGCTGATTGAGTCGGCGCTTCAACCGCTCCATAATGATCATGTTTTCGAACAGCGCGCCATATAGCGGATCGCGTTGAACCTGTTCCGGCGTATGGATACCCAGCAGCCATGCCGCCAGCCCGACATCATAAAAATAGAGCTTCGGCGATTTGACCAGTCGCTTGCGTGTATTGGTAAACCATGGCGGTAGCAGAAACACAATATAACTGGCCTGCAACAGATCCAGCCACTGGCGGGCTGTGCTGTGGGAAATACCGGCATCGCTGCCCAGATTATTCAGATTCAGCAATTGCCCGGTGCGGCCGGCGCAGAGGCGGACAAAGCGTTCGAATTTTTGCAGGTCGTGAATGGCACTGAGCTGGCGCAGATCCCGCTCCACATAGGTTGAAAAGTATTCACTCAGGGCCTGCGACGGATCCAGCCTGTGTTGCAACAACCGTGGATAGAAGCCGGTGTGTATCTGCGCAAACAGGTTCAATGGCTGGCCGGCATCCTCGATTTCCCGAATGGTGAGCGGCAGCAGTCGCAGCAGTGCTGTGCGCCCCGCCAGTGACTGGCTGACCCGGTCCATCAGTTCGAATTGCTGGCTGCCGGTCAGGATAAAACGCCCCGGCGCGGGGTTTTCATCCACCAGTTCCTGAAGATAGGAGGGCAGTTCGGGTGCACGCTGAATCTCATCCAGAATCGCCCCATCCGGGATGGCGGCCAGAAATCCGCGCGGGTCTTCCTGAGCAAAGCGGCGCTTGTCCGGCGCTTCGAGATTGATGTACGGCTTGTCCGGAAAGGCGAGTCGGCATAATGTTGTTTTGCCGCTCTGGCGAGGGCCGGTTACCGTTACCACCGGATATTCACGGCTGGCTTGTAACAGTGTTGGCAGCATTTCACGCTTAATCATGCCTGAATATTACAATATCATGGTTAAATCGTCAAATTGTAAAAATAAGGCATTACCCTGGTTTCAGTGTTTTTGCGAGCTCTTACGCCCTTATCGGCACCCTGAGTCCTATCACGATATCCGGGCGGGATCGGACTGGAAACTTTCGGCGAAGATCTGGAACTGGTGAAATCATTACCTGCCACGTCTGTGTGGACGGTGGTCGATGGCGGCGTCGATGCGGACCAGTGGATTCTGCCGGGCATGCATACGGTGAACCGGATTTGTCTGTTTTCGCTATCGCACCAATCGAAGCAATAACCATTGCTTCGATTGGCTTGCTTACCGCACAACTGGCGGGAAATTCAGTTTCGAATACCGGCTCGCGGTTCAAATGTTGGGGGAAAGCCCTATCGCACGATGTGCAGCTGCACCCATAGCTTCACATCGCTTGCTTCTCAGGCTGCAGCGGCAGGTGAATAAAATCAGGCGGCTTGTTTCAAGCGTTCGGCAAGCCACATCTTGATGACCGACTGGCGGGTGACGCCGAGTCGACGGGCTTCCCTGTCCATCTGGTGAATCATCCAGACGGGAAAATCGACATTAACACGTTTCTGCTCCAGTTCGGGCCGGCGCTTTTTGGACAGGTCGAGCTGATCGATGATGCTTCCGCCATCGTCAAATGCGGTATCGAAATCTTTAGCTTTCATACAACTTCACCTCTTCCTTGCGGGATCGGCGTACTGAAATAATCCGAATCCTCTCTTTGCAATATGCTCCTATGCGTCAGCCCTCGATGTTTGAGCCTCCCGCACCAGTTGGAGAACAGGTCGGGCTCCAATAGCAGTCGCATAGCGAATGACACTTTTCATGCTGGGTAATTGCGAACCACCTTCAATGCGGGCAATGGCCGATTGAGTTGTTCCCATGCGCTTGGCGACTTCAGCCTGGGTGAGTCCTGCATCGGACCTTGCTTCGATCAGGGATCGAGCGATTTCAAACTCGTAGGCATGTGCCTCATAAGCTTCGCGCGTTTCCGTATCTTGCATCCACTGTTTTTTCAGTTCGGCTAATGTGCTCATAATCCGGCCTCCTTTAGTCGCTGGCGGGCAATCTCTATGGCAGCTCGCGGCGTTTTTTGTGTTTTTTTGAC
>JALUYG010000029.1 GCA_027013105.1 Mariprofundus sp. | reverse complement strand
ATCGGATAAAGCAGTTTCGGCAATGGAAGATGCTGGCTATAGTTGCCCTCACTCCACGGTTTGATGCAAAAGGCATGGTATCCAATGTGATATTATATCCGGGTTTTACTCTGTGCTCTCTGTGTCCTTCGTGGTGAATTGCTTTTGATCTAATCATATACAAATCCGGAGAAAACAGCACTGATGGAAAACTATTACGTCACCACGCCGATCTATTATGTCAACGATGAGCCGCACCTTGGCCATATCTATACCACCATTGCCGCCGATGTGCTGGCGCGCCATCAGCGCATGAGCGAGCGCGATGTGTTTTTTCTGACCGGCGTGGATGAGCACGGGCAGAAGGTGCAGCAGGCGGCCGAGAAGCGCGGCATCGCGCCCATCGAACTGGCCGATCAGGTGGTGGAACGCTATCAGAGCCTGTGGCCGGAGCTTCAGATCAGCAATGATGATTTTATCCGCACCAGTTCGGACAGGCATAAGGCCGGCGTGCAGGCGATGTGGCGGCGACTGGAAAATGCCGGCGCCATCTATAAGGATTTTTATGAGGACTGGTATTGCGTGCCGTGCGAGGCCTACTGGACGGAAACGCAGCTCAAGGATGCCGACTGCTGGGATGCGAAACATTGCCCGGACTGCAAGCGCGCGGTTGAGAAGATTCAGGAAGAGTCCTATTTCTTCCGCCTCAGCGCTTTTCAGGATCGCCTGATCGAACATATCAAGGCCAATCCCGATTTTATTGCGCCGGCTTCACGCCGCAATGAGGTGCTCAGCTTTGTCGAGTCGGGGCTGCGCGATCTGTCGATTTCGCGCACCACTTTTTCATGGGGCGTGCCGGTGCCGGGCGATGACAAGCATGTGATCTATGTGTGGATCGATGCTCTGACCAATTACCTTTCGGCGCTCGGCTTTCCGGAACCGGAGCAGCCTGCCCACTGGCCTGCCGACGTGCATCTGATCGGCAAGGATATTCTGCGCTTCCATGCAGTCTATTGGCCGGCCATGCTGATGGCGGTGGAGCTGCCGCTGCCCAAACGCATCTTCGCACACGGCTGGTGGACGGTTGAAGGTGAAAAGATGAGCAAGTCCAAAGGCAATGCGCTGAGGCCGGCGGAGTTGCTGGAGAAATATGAGGCCGATGTGTTGCGCTATTTTCTGCTGCGCGAAGTGCCGTTCGGGCAGGATGGCGACTTTTCATTCACCTCGCTGAAGCAGCGCTACAATACCGAACTGGCCAACGATGTCGGCAACCTGCTCAACCGTTCGCTGGCTATGTTGAATAAATATCGCGATGGCGTGCTCGGCGCCGTGGCCGAAGAGAGTGAAGCTGACCGCGCCCTGATTGCCGATGTCGAGGCGATGCAGCGCGAAGTGGCGGCGTGCATGGATAAACAGGCATTCCATCTGGCGCTGGAGCGCATCAACGCGGTGGTGCGTCACGGCAACCGCTATGTTGAAGATAATGCGCCGTGGTCGCTGGCCAAACAGGGTGAAAATGCGCGCCTGGACAGCGTGCTTTATCATCTGGTGGAGACGCTGCGGCTGGTGGCCTTGCAACTGCTGCCGTTTATGCCTGAGAAAATGACCGCCATGCTGGGGCAGATCCTGAATCGCAAGGTGCAGGCCGATAATTTCAGTTTTTCTGCCGATGGCGGCTGGGGCGTGCTGGCAGCGGGCCATCAATGTCGTAAGCCGGAGCCGCTGTTTCCGCGCATGGACTGAATGGCGATTGCTGGTAAGGTTCCCGACTGATGCCGAGAAAACTATTCCAACGCTATGTGCCTGATCATCAAACGATTCGTGATCAGAAGTGTCTGCGCTGCTTCGGCACCCTGCTGCATAATCCGGCTCTCTGGCATCTGAATCGCCATTCGCTGGCGCGCGCCTTTCTGGTCGGGCTGATCTGCGCCTTTATTCCTGTACCGTTTCAGATGGTGCTGGCCGCCGCCGGCGCCATCCTCATTAATGCCAATCTGCCTGTCGCCGTGGCGCTGGTCTGGCTGACCAATCCGGTGACCATGCCGCCGGTCTATTATTTCTGCTACAAGGTGGGCGCCTGGATCATGCACCTGCCGGCGCAGAAGTTTAATTTTGAGCTCAGCATGGACTGGATTTTACACGGCATGGCCAATGTGTGGCAGCCGTTTCTGCTTGGCTGCGCCGTGCTCGGCCTGATCAGCGGCGTGCTGGGTTATATCGTGGTTAAGGTGGCATGGCGCTGGCTGGTGATTCGCAGGTGGCGGCGGCGTCATCTGCAGGCCTGACTCTAACCCGGATTATTCATGAATACTGCTGCGATAGCAGCGTCGATTGCCCAGACAACAGCGCGGCCCTGCGTGATTCGTCGTCAACAAGCCGTGAGCGGCGGCAGCATCAACAGTGCGTACCGCATGGATACGGAAGATCAGCGCTATTTTGTCAAACTGAACCGGGCTGAATATCTGGCCATGTTCGAGGCTGAAGCGGATGGCCTCCAAGAACTGGCCCGGGCGGCGGCAATTCGCACGCCGGTTCCTGTCTGCACCGGCGCAGCCGCCGGGCAGTGCTGGCTGGTGACGGAATATATCGAATTCGGCGGTCATCATGTTGCTTCAGAGCGGTGTTTCGGTGCGCAGCTGGCGCAGATGCACCGTTGCAGCGCCAGTCAGTTCGGCTGGTTTCGCGACAACACCATTGGCGTCACGCCGCAATACAACGGCCAGATGAACGACTGGATTGCATTTTACCGCGAGCGGCGTCTGCACGTGCAACTGAAACTGGCTGAGCGCAACGGTTTTGGCGCTTCGCTGCTGAGAAAAGGGGAGCGCTTGCTGCAAAATATGGGCGCTTTTTTCACCAGTTACAGCCCGCAACCTTCGCTGCTGCACGGCGATTTATGGGGCGGCAACTTCGCCTTTGATCTGCATGGCAATCCGGTGATTTTCGATCCGGCCGTCTATTATGGCGACCGTGAAGCCGATCTCGCCATGACCGAACTGTTCGGCGGTTTCGGAGCGGATTTTTATGCCGCTTACCGGCAGGCATGGCCGCTGGACGACGGATACGGCGTGCGCAAAACACTCTATAATCTCTATCATATTCTCAATCACGCCAACCTGTTCGGCGGCGGTTACGCAGCGCAGGCCGAGCGCATGATGGATCAGTTGCTCAGTGATGTAGCTCGGTAAGGCGGGGCAGCATACGGGGCAAACAGGCCGATGAATGAGGCGGCGGGGTTGGCATCAAACATGCTCACACCGTGGTGGAAGAAAAATCACCGAGTCAGGGAGAAATCATGTCTGTAGCTGTGCGGTGGCGCGAACGCCTGGATGTGCGGGTGTTGGTTGGTTTGGTGTGCGTGCTGGCTGTGACGTTCGGATTGTTGTTTTATCAGCTGCATCAATGGCAGAGCCAGACGGCTCGTGAGCAGGCTCGGGCGCAATCC
Source organism: Mariprofundus sp. (assembly GCA_027013105.1). Classification (GTDB taxonomy): domain Bacteria; phylum Pseudomonadota; class Zetaproteobacteria; order Mariprofundales; family Mariprofundaceae; genus Mariprofundus. The sequence goes on along the minus strand of JALUYG010000029.1, from coordinate 18,822 downwards.
GAAGCCGTTGCCCACACGATGATGGCCAGTCTCAAAACCCTGATGTTGGCAGGCGACGCCGAAAACGTACGCGACTGGCTTGCCCGACTGCGCGCCCATCCTGAGCTGAAGTCGGTGGAGGTGGTTCGTCGCAATGGCGTGATCGCGTTTCGTGATCTTGAAACGGTGCGTCAGGTGAACCATTTTCTGGGTTCCCCGGCATTTTCACGGCAGCGGCAGGATGCGCAGCCGATAAAGGGCGTCATGCCGGCGGATATTCGCCGTGCAGCCGGCGGCGAAATGGTTGTGAAGCATGATTCTGACCAACAGCAGCTCACGTTGCTATTGCCTATTCGGGTTGAGAAGCCGTGCCTGGCTTGCCACGGTTATGAGCACAACCCGGTGCGGGGACTGCTGCGTATTACCACATCAACAGCCGCAGCGATGACACAGATCAAAAAAAATGAACAGCGTTTGTCGATGATGGTGGGTATCGGCGTATTATTGATAACGGCCATCCTTTTTGTACTGCTGCGTTCATCCATTTTAGGGCCTGTAGCCCGCCTCTATCAGGCCACGCGTGAACTGTCGGCTGGCGCGATGGGCGCACAGGCGCCGGTGGGTGGTCAGGGTGAGGTCAGGGCATTGATGGCGTCATTTAATGCCATGAGCGCCAAACTGCAGGAGACCACTGTTTCCAATGATTTTATGGAAGCGATTATCCATTCACTGGGAGAGATGCTGTTTGTCACAGACGGAGCGGGCATGATTCGGATAACCAATCAGCATGCCTGTGAAACGCTGGGCTATACGGCGGATCAACTGCACGGGCGCCATGTGGCCTCCTTGCTGGCGGAGGGTGCGCACAAAGCCGATTTCAGCCGGGTGCAGCAGGGTGAGGAGAGCGCCCTGAGAGCGCATGATGGTCGCCGTGTTCCGGTCGCTATTTCCACCGCATGCGTTCCCGGGCAACCCGGTCGCCGGGAGATCTATCTGGTGCATGTGCTGCGCGATCTGAGTCAGCAAAAGGAGTCGGAGCACGAGTTGCGTCTGGCAGCCAAGGTGATGGAGACTGTGCCCAGCGCCATTATGGTGGCGGATAAAGATGCGAATATTCGCTTGCTAAATCCGGCCTTCAGTGCGATTACCGGTTATAGCGCGGATGAGGTGCTGGGCAAAAACCCCCGTTTTCTCAGTTCAGGCCGCCATTCCAAAGCGTTTTATGCCGAGATGTGGGGTCAGATTCTGGAGGAGGGCGTCTGGTCGGGTGAGATTTGGAATAAACGTAAAGACGGGAGCATCTATCCCGAGTTTTTGATTGTGACAGTGATGCGGGATGAGGCGGGGGAGATCAACTACTATGTCAGCACCTTTATTGATATCAGCAATCAGAAAAAACTGGAGGATGAACTGCGTCACTCCGCCCACCATGATGCGTTAACCGGCCTGCCCAACCGCTTGATGCTGGCGGATCGGCTGGAAGGGAGTATTGCGCGGGCGCGCCGGCAGAATGAGCAGGTTGGGGTGCTGTTTATCGATATTGACGGCTTCAAGCCGGTCAACGACTCTCTGGGGCATGACGCCGGAGATATGCTGTTGCAACAGATTTCGGCGCGGTTGAAGATCTGTGTGCGTGAGTCGGACACGGTGGCGCGCGTGGGTGGCGATGAGTTTGTCATCATCCTCGAAAATCAACTGGACAGGCAGACAATGCTTGCAGTCGCCAACAAGATTTTGCAGGCGATCCGGCAACCATTTGATTTGCCGGCGGGAGAATGCGTGATTGGAGCCAGTATCGGCATGAGCGTTTTTCCCGAAGACGGTGACAGCCAGGATACGCTGTTGAAGCAGGCGGACAGTGCGATGTATGTGGCCAAAGAAGGCGGCAAAAACCGCGCAGTATTTTATCATGATTGACACATGCATCCCCACAGCGAGGCTGCGGCGCAGATTTTATAATTCAATTTGACAAGAGAGCATTATGACACCGGATGATTTAAGTATCGATTATGAAGAGGGTGGCATTCTAACCACCAAGCAGCTGGACAAGGTGATCCTCAGCAAAGGCGCCTGGACGACGATCCTGTTCCGCTACCGGAACTGGGATCATGCCAGCGAATCGTATGGCGAGGATAAATTCACCATTCGCCGCTATCAGAAGCGCAACGGCGAATATACGCCGCGCTCCAAATTTAATATTACCAACGCCAAGCAGGCCGGGATGATTATCGAAGCGCTGCAGGGATGGATCGACGACAAATAATCCTGGAGGTGCGGCTTTAGCCGCGCCAAACATTGGAAAAACTGCGCGGCTGAAGCCGCACCTCCCGTAAAATTGGATCGTCCTGGCTTTTTGCCTTCGTGCCTTTGTGGTTCAGGGCCGGTTATGCCGTTGCCGAATCCAGCTGACGATATCGCGCCAGACGACTTCGGCCTGCAGATCGCGCAGTAGCATGTGATAACCGTTTTTATAGCGCCGGAATTGTAACGTGCTGCGGCTGCGGGCAAGCGAGCCGAAGGCGTCCATGATCGGAGCTGCGGGAATCACCTCGTCCCTGTCGCCATAGAGCGCCAGCGTGGGCGTATGCAATTTGGCCGCCGCGCGAAAGCCTGCTTCCATCAGGTTGACCAGGCCGTAGATGGCGTCCACGCGGGTCTGTTTGATCACCAGCGGATCGCGGCCAAGCGCGATCAGCATGTCACGGTTATCGGAGGCGGTGATATGCTGCGATTCGCCGGTGAATGTTTTCCATGGCATGGTGTGCGCGGCCAGTTTCAGCCCCCAGCGCTGCCACCACGGCATGCTGCTCCAGCCCCAGATGGCCGGCGCAGCCAGAATCACGCCATTCACGGGCAACGGGCCTGAGGCCAGTGCATAGAGGGCGACGGCTGCGCCCATGCTATGGCCGAGCAGAAATAGCGGCTTATCGGGAAAACGGGCGTGCAGGCGCTGGACAAACAGGCGTGCATCACGCGCCAGCGCTTCTTTACCCGGCCAACGGCCACGATGGGGCGATTGGCCGAAGCCGCGCTGGTCATAGGCGTACACAGCGATGCCCTGTTGGTTGAAATAGTGCGCGGCGGCGTCGATGAAATTGGAATAATCGTTGAAGCCATGCAGGGCGACGATGATCGCTGTCGGCTTTCCCGGCGGCAACCAGCGCCGCAGTGGCAGGCTGGCGCCGTCAAATGAGATAAAGCGGGCTGATTCGATAGACGGACTGGAGTCGGACATTTTCGGGCTGGAATCGGGTGTGATAAATTGAGGCGCGCAGCCGGACGCCAGGCAGCAGATAGATGCAACCAGCGCGTAAAAGACGGGCTTGATAAAGATGTTTCTTGATATGTGCCAAAATGGCACATATTGATTATATTCGCATGGCCGGTTATCATTGCCGCAATCAAGGAGACGCATATGGCCGCAACATTACCTCGCATCACCGCCCGTGTAGATAAAGAAACGCAATCGTTACTTACTCAGGCTTCAGCGCTTGTCGGCATCAGCAACCTCAGCTCCTTTGTCTTAAATGCCGCTGTTGAAAAAGCAAAAGAGATCATGGCGCATGAACAAAATCTTGATCTGAGCCGCCGGGATGCCGTGATGCTGGTAGCGGCGCTGGATGAAGCGCCCCGAAAACATGCCCGTTTACAGCAGGCGGCCCGGCGCTATGAGGGTCAAACAGAGGCGCTATAAACAGTCGTGATCACAGTACGGCTTGATAAAAACAAGCACCTGCGCAAACGATTTGATTGCGGTATTGCCGCGTTGAACAGTTACCTGTGCATGATGGCCAATCAGCAATCGAGCCGGGATAACAGCCGTACATTTGTATTGGAGGATGATCGCAATCCGGCCTGTATCATCGGTTTTTACACGCTGACCATGGCTCCCATTGATCTGTCTGCACTGCCTCCGGCGCTACAGAAGAGACACTGCCATGCTCGCTCGGGCGGCTTAATCGCTCGTCTGGCAGTCGATAAACGTTATACCCATCAAGGTTTTGGCGAATGGTTATTGATCGACGCGCTGAAAAAATTGCTTGCCGCCAGTGAACAGGTTGCATTTCCTGTGATTGTTGTGGATGCCAAGGCAGGCGCTGTGCAATTTTATGAGAACTTCGGCTTTACTGCGTTTGCAGATCAGGCCAACAAACTGTTTATCACTGTGGCTGATGTGCGAGCCAGCTTCGCCAACTGAAGTGAAATGGAGAGAGAAATGAAATATTTGAAGCGCGGTTGTCTGGCTATGATGCTGTTGTTGATTTCAGCCTGCGATATCCCATCGCTGGATACGGTGCTGGCAACGGTCGGCGCAGAGCATATCACCCGCCAGGATGTGATCTACCGGATCGGTATCGCCAAGTCGTACGGCCATAAAAAGCCGATGAACGAGCAGGCGCTGGTCTATGAAATTGATGACGCACTGACGCGGCAGGTGGCTGCAAAAGTCGGCGTCGTTGTGACCAAACAGGATGTGGATGCGCTCGCCGCCTATCTGGATCAACACAGCAAGACGCCCAAGATTCTCAATGCGGTGAAATGGGTGTTTGGCGATAATATGGATGATTATCTCCGCATCTATGTGGCGCCCAGAGTGCTCAATCGCCGCTTGCAGGCGTGGTATGCGCAGCATGTGGCAGGCAAACAGCGGCCGCCGGCGGAGCTTGAAGCGGCAATTGCGCAATCGAGCGGCGGGCAGGGCAAGAGCGCGTTTGATGCCTGGTTTCGCCAGCAGGCGCAGGGATTGCCTGTGCATATCAGGGATGAACGATTGCGCGCAGGCGTGATGAAAAAATTTCCTGATCTGTGGTGGCTTGCATCCTCCTCCAGGTGACGATGAACAGTTTTCGCAGGAGCTGACCGGAGGGCGCTGAATTGACCTGGCGTTCCTGCGTCTTGGCGAGCGTCAGGGTTGAAGGTTAACAACCATGCGCTCGCAAAGCCGCAAAGCACGCAAAGGAAGTTCATTGGTGGTCTTGCAGCTTTTCCATTTCGCATTGTCGCGCTAGTGTTGGCGAACTGGGCGGGTGAGTTGCGAGCTTGCCCGTTTTCTGTGTCTGGGTTACAAAAGTGAGTCAAAAGCATTCACCACAGAGAGCACAGAGAGCACAGAGGAAAAACAAAACTGTGGTTAAAACCTGTTTTGTTTCGACTGCACCGGTCAGGGAGTGATAGAAACGCATGCCACGTCGAACTGATATTCAATCCATTATGATTTTAGGGGCGGGGCCGATTGTGATCGGTCAGGCCTGCGAGTTTGATTACTCCGGCGTGCAGGCCTGTAAGGCGCTGAAGGAAGAGGGGTTCCGGGTGGTGCTGGTGAACTCCAATCCGGCCACGATTATGACCGACCCTGAATTTGCCGATGCCACCTATATCGAGCCTGTGGAGTGGCAGGTGGTGGCGAAGATTATTGAGAAGGAGCGCCCCGATGCGATCCTGCCGACCATGGGCGGACAGACGGCGCTCAATTGCGCCCTCTCGCTGAACAAGCATGGCGTTCTGGAGCAGTTCGGCGTTCAGCTGATCGGGGCGCAGCCCGAAGCGATCGACAAGGCGGAAGATCGCGAGCGTTTCAAGGCGGCGATGGATCATATCGGGCTGGAGATGGCGCGCGGCGGTTTTGCCCACTCCATGCAGGAAGCGCGCGAACTGGCTGCCGAGATCGGCTACCCGATTATTATTCGCCCCTCCTTCACGCTGGGCGGTTCCGGCGGCGGCATCGCCTACAATCCTGAAGAGTTCGAGCAGATTGCCGCCTCCGGTCTGGATGCGTCGCCGACCGATGAGATTCTGGTCGAAGAGTCCATCATCGGCTGGAAAGAGTTTGAGATGGAGGTGATGCGCGATCGGGCCGACAACTGCGTGATCATCTGTTCGATCGAGAATCTCGATCCGATGGGCGTGCATACCGGCGATTCGATTACGGTGGCGCCGGCGCAGACGCTGACCGACAAAGAGTATCAGCGCATGCGTGACGCCTCGATCGCCATTCTGCGCGAAATCGGCGTCGAGACCGGCGGCTCGAATGTGCAGTTCGCCGTCAATCCGGTGGATGGCCGCCTGATTATTATCGAGATGAATCCGCGCGTGTCGCGCTCTTCGGCGCTGGCCTCCAAGGCGACCGGATTTCCCATCGCCAAAATCGCCGCCAAACTGGCGGTGGGCTATACGCTGGATGAGATTCGCAACGACATTACCGGCGAAACCTACGCGGCGTTCGAGCCGACCATCGATTATGTCGTCACCAAACTGCCGCGCTTCGCCTTTGAGAAATTTGCCGGTGCGGATGACCATCTGACCACGCAGATGAAATCGGTCGGCGAGGTGATGGCCATTGGTCGCAGCTTCACCGAAAGTCTGGGCAAAGCCATGCGCGGGCTGGAAACCGGCACCTGCGGTTTTGACAAACGCTTGCCGGCCGGCGATGCCGATGATGCGGATCGTTTTCTGCAGGAGAAGCTGGCCGTGCCCGGCCCCGAACGGTTGTGGTGGGTTGGCGAAGCGCTGCGTCTGGGCGATGCCGGCGGCTGGAGCGAGCAGCGCGTGTTTGATGTCACCCGCATCGATCCGTGGTTTATCCGCGAGCTTGCCGCCATCGTGAGTCTGGAAAAATCTCTGTCCGGGCGTGACGTGGATGCGCTGTCGCCTGCACAGTGGCGGCGCGCCAAGCGCGAAGGGTTGTCGGATCTGCGTCTGGCCGAACTCTTTGGCTGTGATGAGCGCCGCGTGCGTCGCGCCCGTATGGATGCCGGCGTGAAGCCGGTGTTCAAACGGGTGGATACCTGCGCGGCGGAATTCGAAGCGCATACCCCCTACCTCTACTCCACCTATGAAGATGAGTGCGAAGCGCGCCCCTCCGACAAGAAAAAAATCATGGTGCTCGGCGGCGGCCCCAACCGCATCGGGCAGGGCATTGAGTTCGACTACTGCTGCGTGCATGCTGCGTTCGCGTTGTCGGAAGATGGTTATGAGACCATTATGGTCAACTGCAATCCGGAAACCGTCTCGACCGATTACGACACCTCCGATCGCCTCTATTTCGAGCCGCTGACCTATGAGGATGTGATGGCGATTGTGGAGGTTGAGCAGCCGGCCGGCGTGATTGTGCAGTTCGGCGGCCAGACGCCGCTGAAACTGGCCGAATCCCTGCAGGAGGCCGGTGTGCCGATTATCGGCACCAGCCCGGATATGATCGATCTGGCCGAGGATCGTGAGCGTTTCCAGCAGTTGTTGCATGATTTGAAGCTGCTGCAGCCGGAAAACGGCACGGCCCGCTCGACCGAAGAGGCGGTGGCGGTGGCCGATGAGATCGGTTATCCGGTGGTGGTGCGCCCCTCCTACGTGCTGGGCGGCCGCGCCATGCAGATCGTGCACAACAGAAAAGGGTTGCTGCGTTATATGCGTGAAGCGGTGCAGGCCTCGCCGGATCATCCGGTGCTGCTGGATCGTTTTCTGAACAGCGCCATTGAACTGGATGTCGATGCGCTGGCCGATGGCGAGCGCGTGGTGATTGGCGGCATCATGGAGCATATCGAAGAGGCCGGCGTGCATTCGGGCGATTCGGCCTGTTGCCTGCCGCCGCATTCGATTTCCGATGCCATGATTGCCGAAGTGACGCGTCAGACCATAGCGCTCGGGCTGGCCCTGAATGTGAAGGGGTTGATGAATATCCAGTTCGCGCTGCAGGGCGACACGCTCTATGTGCTGGAGGTGAATCCGCGCGCCAGCCGCACAGTGCCGTTCGTCTCCAAGGCGACGGGCCGGCCGCTGGCCAAAATTGCCGCCAGAATTATGGCCGGACAGGCGCTGGATGAGCTGGGCGTCAGCGAAATTCCGCAGCCGACCGATTTTAAGGCGGTCAAGGAGGCGGTGTTCCCGTTTGTGAAGTTCCGCGGTGTTGATCCGCTGCTGTCGCCGGAGATGAAATCGACCGGCGAAGTGATGGGCGTTGCCGACAGTTTTACCGCCGCCTTTTCCAAATCGCAGCTGGGCGTGGGCGTGCATTTGCCGGAAGCCGGCACGGCCTTTATCTCGGTGCGTGAAGTCGATAAGCCGGCCGCCGTTGAAGTGGGGCGCGTGCTGGCGGATGCGGGATTCAGGCTGCTGGCCACCAGCGGCACGCACAAGGCGCTGTGCGCCGCTGGTCTGGAGTCGGAGAGTGTGCCCAAAGTCACCGACGGGGTGCGTCCGCATATTGTGGATCGACTGCTGAATGACGAGGTGGCGCTGATCGTCAATACCACCGAAGGCGAGCAGGCGATCAGGGATTCCAAATCGATTCGACAGGCGACGCTGGATCGCGGCATCGCCTATTACACCACCATGGCAGGCGGGCTGGCGGCGGCGCAGGCCATCGCCGGCCACTCGGATGTCACGAAAGTGAAAAGTATTCAGGAGTATCACTGTTTGTGAAGGTGAATCGTAAGGTGTGAGGGGTAAGGGGTGAGGTGTGGTTTTGCTCCTGACCCCTCACGGCTTACCCCTCACCCCTCACTTACAAAACCAAGGAGAAACAATGGAACGGGTTCCAATGACCAAAGCGGGCGCGCAGACGCTGAAAGAGACGCTCGAATTTTTAAAAGGTGAAAAACGGCACCAGATTGTCGCCGCGATTGAGACGGCGCGGGCGCATGGCGATCTGTCGGAAAATGCCGAATATCATGCCGCCAAGGAAGAGCAGGGCATGAATGAGGCGCGTATCTCCGATCTGGAAGATAAGCTGGCGCGTGCGCATATTATCGATCCGGCCACGATTACGGCGGAGAAGATCGTCTTCGGCGCTACGGTCGAGTTGATCGATATGGATGAAGGCACGGAAATCACCTATCAGATCGTCGGCGTCGATGAAGCGGATATCGAGGCTGGCAAGGTGTCGATCACGTCACCGATTGCGCGCGCCCTGATCGGCAAGGAAGAGGGCGATATGGCCGTGGTGCAGGCGCCGGGCGGCGAGCGCGAATATGAGATTCAGAGTATAGAGTATAAGTAACAGAGTCAAAGGCAGGAACCACGGATGAACGCGGATGCACGCAGATGAGAAGCAAAATCTTATGCACAGGTTGGTTTTTGAATCTTATCCGTGTTTATCTGCGTTCATCTGCGGTTCAGAATGATTTGGTTTGAGTCTGGCGTGAGGAGTTGGTGGTGCGAGTGAGTTGTTTCCGGGTTGGGGCGGTGCGGTTGTGTCTGGCATTGATGCTGGGGTTGCTGGCGGTCAGCGGCTATGTGGTGGCGCCGGTGCTGTTCGCCAGGGCCGGTTCGCATGCGCTGGCCGGAATGCTGGCCGGGCAGATTTTTCATATTGCCAATATCGGCATCGTGTTTCTGGCCGCATCGGTGACGGTCTTCTGGCTGCGCATGGCGCGCAGCGGCATGAAGATCGGGCGATTGCGCTGGCTGTTGCTGCTGGCTGTTGCTGTGCTGGTGGCGATTAATGAGTTTGGCATCACCCCTGTGATCGTGGATCTGAAGGCGCAGATGGGGCCGATCGATCAGGTGCCGCACGACGATCCGGTGCGCAAACTGTTCGGCATGTGGCACGGCGTCAGCGCCGTGCTGCACCTGCTGGCGACGCTGCTGGCGGTGGTGTTGGTGGGGCTGGGGGCAAGCTCTTGCGCTCAAGATGAGAGCGATTCCGGTTCAGGGGAAGCATGTCCTACCTGATTCACTGGTGGCGCCAGCGTATGGCGGAGGATAGCGAACTGGTGATGCTGCTGGTGTCGCTGCTGGTGATTTTTATATTGGTGATGCTGCTCGGCTCGATTCTGATGCCGGTGTTGCTCGGCATTGCGCTGGCTTATGTGCTCGATGGCGTGGTCGATCTGCTCACGCGCTGTAAATTTCCACGCATGCTGGCCATTGCGGTCACCGGCGGTGGCGCGCTGTTGCTGCTGCTGTTTACCCTGCTGGCCGTGTTGCCGGTTTTAACCGAACAGATCGGCCGCCTGGTGTCGCACGCGCCGCAATATGTGCAGTCGATTCGGGAGATGCTGCAGCAATTGCAGTCCAACCACGCCGAGTGGATTAATCCGAGCTACCTGCAGAAGGTGATCGCTGCGCTGGCGGCGAAGATGCAGGAGTGGGGCGGGGCGCTGCTGAGTTTCTCGATCGCCTCGATTCCGGGTATGATCACGCTGCTGGTGTATGCTGTACTGGTGCCGGTGATGGTGTTCTTCTTTCTCAAAGATAAACTGACCATCATCGCCTGGGCGCAGCAGTTTCTGCCTGCCGAGCGTTCCCTGCTGCAGCGCGTCTGGAATGAACTGGATACGCAGATCGGCAACTATATTCGCGGCAAGTTCTGGGAAGCGCTACTGGTCGGGGTTTCCATGTGGCTGGTGTACTGGTGGATGGGGCAGGAATACGCCCTGTTGCTGGGCGTGCTGACCGGCATATCGGTCTGGATTCCGTTTGTCGGCGCTGCTGTTGTGACGTTTCCCGTGGTGCTGCTGTCGTTTTTTCAATGGGGCTGGACGGACACCATGGCCTATAGCGTGCTGGCCTATGGCATTGTCCAGGCCATTGACGCCAATGTGGTGATTCCATGGCTGTTTTCAGAAATCGTCAATCTGCATCCGATCGCCATTATTGTGGGGATTCTGGTGTTCGGCAGTCTGTGGGGCATTGTCGGCGTGATTATCGCCATCCCCATGGCTGCGCTGGTGAAAAGCGTGGTCTCTATTGTGTTGGAGCGGCGAGCGGATCGGGCTGCGGATGAGGCATAGGTTCATTGCAAGCGTGACGAGATTGTTTAGGCTGCGGCGGCTTTCGCGTGGCGATGCCACGATCCTGGGAATGAGGAAAACAACATGAATAACAAAACAGTGACGGGTAAAGTGATGCCGGAGGGGGTCGATCTTTCGCAAGGCGAGATGGATGAACTCAAACGCGATATGCGTTCCGCCCAGTTGACGCACTGGATGCAGAGCAATCAGAAACAGATAATTGCCGCAGTGGTGGTGTTTATCGGGCTGTTGATTGCCGGCGGCATGTGGCAGGAGCACAACAGATCGCAACATGCGGCCGCTGCGACGCTCTATCAGCAGGCGTTGAATGAACCGGATGCCGGGAAAAAAGTGACGTTGATGCAGAGCGTTAGCGACAAGTTTGCATCCAGCACCTATAGCGCGCTGGCTCAGATGCAGTTGGCGCGGCTGGATCCTGAGCATGCCGAAACGCATTTGAAAGCATTGATGCATCACCCTGAAGCAATGCAGGAGTGGGTGTGGCAGGCCGGACTGGATCTGGCGGCCATCAAACTGGAGGCTGGCGATAAAGCAGCAGCCGGCGAACTGCTGGCCAGGCCGGTCGGTGAACATTACCAGCAGTTGCGTCACTATCTGATGGCCATGGCCGCTACGGATGTAGCAGAGAAGCGGCAACAGTTGCAAAAAGCGCTGGATGCAGTCTCCCATGATGAGGCGTTGAAAAACAGAATCGCATCCCTGCTGGCGAAGACCGCATCCTGATGGCACGACTGCCTGCGAAGAGGTTGTGGTCCATGCGCAAAAGCTTGTGGTGCATGCAAACCTGTCGAATTGGGCTATTGGGCGGTGCGCTGTTGTTGGCCGGTTGCTCGACGCTTTCCGGCGCCTGGAACGGATTGTGGTCTGATCATAAAACCGCCGAACATGCGACGACTGCCCCTGTTGTGGCAGTCAGTCCGTCAACCGCAACCATTTCCGTGGTCTGGCGCAATGATGTGGATCAGCGCAAGCCGGCATCGCCGCCGGGCTTCAGTCTGCCGGCGGTGGTTGCCGGTAAACAGGGCGAGATGGTGATTGCCGGCGCGCAGGATCGGCGCGTGCGCATCTATCGGGCGGGCGGCAGTGAAGTGGAAAGAATCGCATTGCGCAATGCATCGGAATCGGGCGCAATCAAGCTGACGAACGGGCTGGTGGTGCTGGGCGATGCCGGCGGCGTGCTCTATGGGCTGGATATCAATCGCGGCAAGGTTGCATGGCAGGTGCAGCTCTCTGCCGCGCTGTTTGGCCGGCCGGTGAAGACGGGCGATGATTTTATTGTTCAGACTTCGAACAATCAGGTGTACCGATTCACCAACAAGGGCAAAAAAGTCTGGAGTTATTCGGGCCAGCTAGGCGGGCTCGGCATTCATCTGAACCCGTCGCCGGTGGTCTATAAGCAGCATGTCTATGCGGTGTTCACCAATGGCGATGTGATCGCACTCAAGGCCGATACGGGCAATTTTGTCTGGAAAAGGCAGCTGGTGCTCAGCAATCAGGCCGCTGTGATGAGCGAAGTGAAAATCCCGACGGCGACGCCGCTGATTATACCGGCGGCAGCGTCCGGGCGCGGCGAAGATATGCTGGCGGTCTCAGTATTTCAGGGCGAGATGTTTTTCTTGTCGCTGCAGGATGGCAGCACGCTCAACACTCGTCATATTTCCGTTAAAGCCACGCCGCTTTTGATCGGCAAGACGCTGTTCGTGGCCGACGCCGCCGGCGCTTTGAGCGCGCTGGATGTTGCCAACGCCTCGACGCTGTGGAAAAAGCAGCTGTCGAAAACGGAGCTGACCGGCCTGGCTTTTTGGCATGGCGCCATCTGGGTGACGGACGGGCAGGCGCGGGTGTTCCGTTTAAATCGGGATGGCAGGCTTCTTGCCCGCAGACAGCTCGATGGTCGCATCGACCGTGCGCCGGTTGTCGCCGGCAATGGCATTCTGGTGCGCAATAACCTGGGCACGCTGTATCTTCTACGCTGATATGTTACTGTTTATTTTCAATTGCTTAAGAAAAATATCTGGCGCTACAGGCGAAAAAATAAGTGAAGCAAAAGCATTCACCGCAAAGTACGCAAAGGTACGCAAAGGAAAAACAAAACTAAGCGAAAATATTTTGTTTTTGACTCTTTCTGTGTCTTTGTGCCTCTGTGATGAGATTTTTTGACGTTGCCCATTGACTGTCCAGATTCAGATAACGCCATGACGTCCAAATGCATCCATCATCACGCCGCCAACTGCGTAGCCAGGCTGCCGGTGGTCGCCATCGTGGGGCGCCCCAATGTCGGCAAATCGACGCTGTTTAACCGCATCGTCGGTAAGCGCAAGGCCATTGTCGGCGATCGTCCCGGCGTGACCGTTGATCGGCTGGAGAGCGCTTGCCGGATTGGTCAGCGAGATGTGATGCTGGTTGATACCGGCGGCATTGGCGAGGGGACGCATGACGTGATGCAGCCGGCCATCGATACGCAGGTGGCAGCGGCGCTGGAGATTGCCGATGTGATCCTCTTTGTTGTCGATGCGCAGGCCGGTGCGACGCCGGTGGATGCAGTGATCGCCGATCAGTTGCGTCGCCATCAGGCGCCGCTGCTGTTGATCGCCAACAAGGCCGAGAAACCGGGCAGTGAAATCGAATTTTTCAGTCTCGGTCTGGGCGATCCGTTGGCTGTCTCGGCGGCGCATGGCGAGGGTGTCCGTGATTTTATGGCCGCGCTGGAAGCGCTGATTCCGCCCGCCCATGATGAAAACAGCAGTGAGGCGGAGGAAAATATCGTCGCTTCGGTGGCTGTGATCGGGCGTCCCAATGTGGGGAAATCGACTCTGATCAACGCCTGGCTGAAGAAACAGCGCATGGTGGTCAGCGATATTGCCGGCACCACCCGCGACGCCATCGATTCCACCATGGCGTATCGTGAAGGCGTCGTTCGTCTGGTCGATACGGCCGGCCAGCGCAAGCACGGGCGCATCAGCGATATCATCGAATTTGTGGCGCGCGTGAAAGCGGTGCAGGCGTTCCGGCGCGCCGATGTGGCGGTGATGCTGCTCGATGGCGGCGAAGGCGTGGTGGAGCAGGATATGCGTTTGATGCAGCTGGCGCTGGATGAGGGGTGCGCCCTGATCGTGGCAGTCAACAAGCTGGATCTGCTCGATGACGAGCAGTGGCGATATTATGCCGAGCGGCTCGATTTCCGTATGCGCGGCATGTCCGATATTCCGGTGTTTCGTATCACCGCCAAGCATGGCAAGGGCGTCAAACGGCTGCTGGATGAGGCGGTGAAAGCGGCGCATCGCAACAGTTTCGAAATCACGACCGGGGCGCTCAACCGCTGGCTGGCCGACGCCCAGCAAGCCCAGCATCCGCCCAGTGATCATGGCGCCGTGGTGCGGTTGAAATACGCCTCCCAGATCGGCAGTCGTCCGCCTGCCATCAAGATTTTCTGCAACCGGCCGAAAGGGCTGAAAACCAGTTATAAACGCTACCTGGAGCAGTCGTTCAGAAATAGTTTTGACCTCAGCGGGGTGCCGGTGCGGTTCTCTTTCAGCGCCGGCAAGAATCCGTATAAGTCTTAAATGCGCAGTTTTGAAGAGACGCGCGAAATAGCCTGCGCCGCCGACACGATGTTTGATATTGTCATGGATATCGAGGCTTATCCGGCCTTTCTGCCCTGGGTGGCGGATGCCAGGGTGCTCAGCCGCAAGCCCGGTGAGCTGTCGGCCGAACTGGTGGCCGATCTGGCCGGCGCCAGGCACAGTTTTCAGACCGTAGATCGCTTCGTGGCCAATAAACTGGTTGAAGTGCGTCTGCTGGAGGGGCCGTTCCGTTTTCTGGAGAGCGTCTGGACATTCGAACCGCTCTCGGATGTGCGCTGCAAGGTGCATTTCTCGATCGAATTTGAATTTCGCAGTATGATGCTGGATATGATCGCCAGCCCCATTTTTTCCACCGCCTGCAGATCGATGGTGCAGTCCTTTGAAAAAAGGGCGATGGAGCTTGCATGCATATAAGCGTGGTCTACGCCCTGCCGCATGAACAGTTTATTGAGGAACTGGATGTGGCTGACGGCACAACGGCGGCGGAAGCCGTGCATATGAGCGGCCTGCCTGAGAAGCATCCCGAGATCGATCTGTCGGTCAATAAACTCGGTATTTTCGCCAAACTGGTGAAGGCGGATCAGCCCTTGCGCGACGGCGACAGGGTGGAGATCTACCGCCCATTGCCGCGCAAGCCGCGCGACGCCCACGCCGTCGATGACAAAAAAGCCCGTATCCGGGCCAAACGGGAGAAGCGGGCAGCCGGCGCAAACTGATTCGCCGGAAAAAGACGCCTGCCTGAAGCGCGTTAAAGCTGCTATTGCGGCGCGCGGAGCCGGGCCTGAATTTCAGTCACCCGGTTGCGGGTGAGCGGGTAGCGCCACATCGAGGCAATCGCCAGGGATAAGAATACGACCGGAATGGCCAGATAGGCGATGCGTACTTTCAATAGCGTGTCCGCCGGCAACATCGATTCCTGGCCGACTACGCCGGCCCAGGCCAGCAGCGCACCGCTAGCGAGCGCCACGATGCCGATGGCGGTTTTGTACACCAGCGCAAAGACGGCGCTGTAGACGCCTTCGCGCCGGTGGCCGGTGTTGAGTTCATCCTCATCGCAGATATCGGCTGCAAACGAGCCGTTGACCGCCCAGCAGGCGCATAATCCCCAGGCCGATACGACGACGGGAACAATCTGCAGCCACGGATGCCGTGGCGTGAACAGCCACCAGCTCGATGCATAACCGGTGATGGCAATGGTTAAGCCGGTAAACAGGATCGCTTTTTTATCCATCCGCTTTCCGGCCCGGGAAATCAGCGGCATGGCCAGAAACTGGCCGCTGACCTGCACCATGGTCATAACGCCGCCAATCTCTGCGGCCAGCAGTTTGTCGCCCTGGCAGACATAATAGATGCCGATGTATGTCATAAACGGCAGTGCGAAAAACAGCCCCATAAACACCGAAAAGACCGATCCCATCAGCATGCGAAAACTCTTGTTGGCAGCCGTAAGCCGGATCGCCCTGAACAGCGGCAGATGCTCTTTCTGTCTGTTTTCGCTATCGGCGAAGCGTTCCCGGCAGAGCAGCGCCGGCAGCATGGTGGAGAGCAATACGAGCAGGCCGATGCCCAGGCCGACCAGTCGTACGCCTGTCACCTCATCACCGCCCAGCCATGCGCCGGCCAGTTGCGACCAGAGATAGAGATAACCGACCAACAGGCTGGCGCAGAAGGATGCCACCAGTCGATAAATTTGCAGGTTGGTGCGTTCGCTGTAATGGTCGGTGAGTTCGATGCCCAGCCCCGAATAGGGGATGACGAATACCGAGAAGCTGAAATAGAACAGCATGCAGATTAGCGCAAAGGCGGCAAACATATACAGCGCCGACCACGAATCGATGCCGAAGCGGCGCAGAAGCGGGATATTCAATCTGTCGCTTGCGGGCAGGATGCGTAGCGATGCGGTAAGATCGCGGATCGGATGTTGGCCGGGTATGATGGCGCTGATGCTGACACGCTGCGGCGTTTGCCAGTTTTCCGGCGTGAACAGCAGTTGTGCGGGCGCTACGCTGAGTCGAACTGGCGCATCGCCGTTGCCGGTCTGTTCGATTTTGAACGTCACATCCGAGCCTGGCGGCGCAGTCAGGTAGAGATCGAACGTGGCGGAGGTTGTAGCAGCAGAGAGTCGAATGTCTTTCGTGCTGACGCCATACCAGGATAAACTGTCGTGCAGTCGGGAGGGTTTCGGTTTCTTACTGGTTTGGCCGCTTTCTGTCGGCTGCAGATGTATCGTGACCAGCTTCGGCAATTCCGGCAACAGCGACGGCAGAAACCAGATGGCGCTGAAAAACAGCGTCATCAGGATGGAGCCGACAAACATCCATGGGCGTCTTCTTCCCCAGCGTGAACGGGTATTGTCTGTCAGATTGCCGATGATCGGATCGACAACAGCATCGATGATACGGGAGAGCGACATGGCCAGGCCGATGGCGACCGTACTGAATCCCAGCGCGACATTAAAAATCGGGAACACCAGTGAGAGAATGGCGGAATTGGCGATATTCTCCCCGAATCCGCCCACGCCCCAGGCCAGCTTTGTGGCGACCGGCAGGGCGCCGTCAGCCGGCGCTGAATCGCTGTTGGACGTGGGATCGGTTGCCAAGGTTCAGCCGCCAGCCTTGAGGTGGTCGATCACCGCCTGAGCCGTGGTGAAGCAGAGCCCGGTCACGGTGTCGGCGCAGCCGTAATAGATGGCGATGCGGCCGCTCGGGGCATCGCATAAGGCGGCGCAGGGAAAGGTGACGTTGGGCACGTCGCCGACGCATTCATATGGCTCCCACGGTGCAATCAGGAAATTCCTGGAGCGGTGGATCACTTTCCACGGTTCATCCAGATCAAGCAGCGCAGCGCCGAAGCTGTAGACAAAGCCGTTGCATGAGGTCAGTACGCCGTGGTAAAATATCAGCCAGCCTTCGCTGGTTTCAATCGGAATGGGGCCGGCGCCGATTTTGGTGGATTGCCAGCCGCCGGCGCAGCCCATGACATGGCGATGGCAGCCCCAGTGAATCATGTCCGGGCTTTGACTGACAAAAATATCGCCGAATGGCGTATGGCCGTTATCGCTGGGGCGCGACAGCATCATGTATTTGCCATGGATTTTGCGCGGGAACAGTACGCCGTTGCGATTAAAAATCAGAAAGGCGTTTTCAAGCTGGTGAAAGGATTTGAAATCCGTTGTCCATGCCACGCCGATCGTCGGGCCGTGATAGCCATTGCACCAGGTGACATAATAGCGATCCTCGATCCAGACAACGCGAGGATCGTAGCCATACTCCCAGTGGTTGATGGCGCGATCCTCATGGATAAATTCGATGCGTTCCGGGTTGATTCGCCAGTTGATGCCGTCATCACTGAAGCCGGCGTGCAGCTGCATATCGCGGGCGGTGGAGTCGCAACGGAACACTCCGGCGAACTTCCCGTTAAATGGCACGGCGGCGCTGTTGAAGGTGCTGTTGGCGCCGTGAAACGGGTTGCGCGGAATAATCGGGTTGCGGCTATAGCGCCAGACCACATCCGTAACATCTCGCGGCTTCTCCTCCCACGGCAGGTTGGGTAGCGCCTCCCCGATAATGCGAGCCTGATTCATGCTGAACTCCCCCAAAGCATCCGATGCTGCCGGATGTTCGTCGCCTGGATGTAAAGGGCTGAATATGACCCGATTCCAAAGCCGCTGTACAGCAGTTCATCTGCGTGTGGCCGGTATGATTGCAGGCGATGGCGATCAAACGATCTTACCTGCCGGCGTTGCCGCAAAAAAAAGATTCTGCTTGCGATTTTCTGACGCTTTTCTACCATCACAGCGGATTTTCAGGAGGGCACGATGACAGTTTCAGAAGTAATTGCGGCAATCAAAGCGGGGCAGAGTCTCGAAAATGCGGATTTGACCGGTCTTGATCTGTCCGGGCAGGATTTGAGGAAGGCCAAGCTGAGCTTTGCCACCCTTAAAGATTGTAACTTACAGGGCGCTGATTTGCGTGATGCCGTGTTGAATGAAGCGGATCTCTCTTTCGCGAACCTCCGGGATGCCGACCTGCGCGGCGCCAGCCTGAAGCGAACCAATCTGACCCGGGCCAATCGAATCGGCGCAAAAATTCGCAAGTGGGCGCTGAAAAAGGCCTATATCGCCGGTCCTACCGCCTATCGCGATTAACGGGTTTTTTTCACCCACCCCCTCAGCAAATTATTCCGCCAACATATCCAGCGGACTTTGCGCCGCATCCAGATTCTGCTGCAACACATGCGTATAGATTTCCGTGGTTTTCACATCGGCATGGCCGAGTAGCTTCTGCACCACGCGAATATTGGTTCCGTTTTCCAGCATTCACGCACCTGATCCAGCAAACGGGGTGAATTCGGCCGGAAACCATCCGTGCTGCGTTTGTTTCTCGATGCATGAAATGACATAAGCCGAGCTACCCTCTTTGCTTGTATGGCACAATATAAAGGAATACGGTTCCATCTATGTATAGAAAATATGAGGACAAACGATTCCCTCTATTGGGATAGTTAAGGCC